>JBJTBB010000407.1:0-5152 GCA_046091125.1 Planctomycetaceae bacterium | reverse complement strand
GCCGAGCAATCGCTGATTGTCGACGTGTTCGAAGGCGTTGGCAGCCAGGGAGACCGCGGGCAGTTTCGGGACGGGGTCCCGGCCGTTGACGTATCGGAACACCCTTCCGGCGAGTTCACGGTTGAATCCCTCGCGGGCGGCCTTGTTGCCGATCATGGGCGCGCCGAACGTGCACACCTCCTGCACGCTCACGAAGCGCCGCTTGAAGAGCCAGGCCGCGATGAGCGCGAGCGATCCCCCGAGGCTATGACCACACAGCCACAGCGGGCGGTCGCGGCGGCCGATCTCCGCCTCCACCGCCGCAGCGAGCGGATCCCAGATCTCGGCGATCGCATCGACGAACCCCTTGTGAAAGCGGGCATTGACCCCTGCGGCGGCCAGATCGACGCCCAGCCGCCCCTCCGGAACGACCAAGAGATTCATCGCATCGGTGAGCAGAATGTCCTTGAGACCGTCGATCGTGGTCGGAGACTCCGTTCCCCGGAAGGCGACGACGATCGAGTCGTCGTTCGTTCCCAGCCAGGCCTGCGTGTTGTCGACGCTGAAGAGACGGGATTCGAGCCCGAGGCGGTTCGTGAAAGCCTGTGCGCCCTCGGAGGACCCCAGATAAGACAACTCGCAGGCCTCGCACAGAAAACGAGCCGTGGAGGCGGCACCTCGAGGCTCCTCGACCAGGACGGCCCCCGGGGGGCGTTTCGTGTATTCACTGGACATACCGGCGTTCCCTCGTCGCCACTCCCCCAGCGGCGGCGTTCTTCCAATCGCGCAGGATGGAGGTGGGAATGTCGACACCGGTGACGTCGAGTTTCTCGAGCCGCGGAGCGGTCGCGAGCAGCCTGCGGACGCCGTCGGCGGTCACACCCGTGCGAGCGATTCGCAACGACTCGAGGGAGGGCAGCCTCGCCACCAGCTCAAGCCCTGCATCACTGATACCGCTGTCCGAGAGCGTCAGCTCCCGCAGACGATCGCAGCCCTCGAGCAGCCGGAGTGTGTCATCGGTCACATCCGGAGTGCCCATGTCGAGCACGACGACGTCTGGTCGATCGGCGAGTAGGGAGTACTGGTCGCGATCCCAGCCCGTGAGCGTGATCATGCGCTCGCCATCCACGACGCGTTCCCGCTCGCCGAACCCCACGATGGCCAGCAGGACGTGCTGATACGCAATCGGGACCGCCCCGACGAGCAGCCCCGCGATCACCAGTCCCGCGGGAAGCAACAGTCGCCGCACCGGCCTGCGACGGAAGGCGACCGCCAGAAGGCACAGCACGCCCCAGGCCATCCCGGCCATGATCGCCGCCAGTCCGGCGAAGATTAGAGACGCTCCCACATACTCCATCGTGGTTGGGATCATATGCGATCTGGGGGATCGTGACACGACCCCCGCGAAGGGTCGCGAGAAATCGATCACCCCACGAGGACGACATGGCGACGCATGGTCCTCAACCGGCCCCGGCTTCACCCGCAACTTCCCGGGCACAGATTCGTCCGCTTGCCAGTGCGCCATTGATCGAGGCCGTCGCGCAGTGGTCTCCGCACATGAAGAGCCCCGGTGCCAGTCGTGAGGACGACGGTCGCAGCCGCCGACCCTCGGGGGACTCGTCCGGCAGGGCCGCCCCGACCCTGATAGTTGCCAGGTGCCGCCAGCGATCCGTCTCGCTGCCGAACCAGCCCGCCGCCTGACCCCGGATCGACTCACAGAGGGCCTCGTCTGACGGAGCCGACCACAGATCCCCTGCTCTCTCCGACGGCCCCGCAGCGTCGGACGGTCGCCCGATTCCGCGTCCAACCACCCCCCCTCGCTCGTCGGCCCCGAATCCGCTTGTCACCTCATGACGAACCGAAACGCATACCAGATGGCTTCCGGCAGGCGCATATCCCTCGACGACGTCCGACGGAACCGTCAGGTTGTCGATCGGACCGACTCCCGATGCAGTGACGAGGATCGTGGCACGCGGAAGAGGACTGCGTGGCGCGGCGAATGCCACGAGCATGGTGGACTTGTCCCGTCTTTCCGCCCAACCGCTCCGCAGGCTTTCGGGCAGAACGGCCGCCGCCGCTGCCCGAGGGGTGGCCACGACCACATTGCGGGCCCGCAGTGTCGAACCATCCGCCAGCTCCACGCGGCCAGGCTCGACTGCCACCGCGGCCACGCCCAAGCGCAGAGCGTCTTGCGGCAGTACCTCGGCCAGCTGCCTCGGAATCGCTTCCATTCCTCCCCGTGGCAGGCAGGCCCTTCCGATCGCAAACATCGCGAACGTGACGCGAAAGATCTCCGCGGAGGTGGCCAAATCTCTTTCCAGGAACACGCCCCCGAAGAACGGTTCAAAAAAACGCCTCACGAACTCGTCGGAAAAACCTCGTTCCCTCAACTCCTCCCGCGTGGATCGGTCGGAACCCTGCACGATCGGATCGAGACGTCCCTTTCGCAGAGCACGAAGAACGTCGGACCGGAGCCTCGCCATCCGAATCGCGTCACCTGGTCCGACAGCCCCCTGCAGGATCGATCGGATCGGGGCCACCGGGCGCCGCCACGGGTCGGCGTTCGTCAGGAGTCGCCGGCCATCGGCCAGGATCGCCCCCGGTTCGAACCCGCCAAGTCGCAGTGCCGACAGGTCGAGTTGCCGCTTTCCTTCGGGATAGGCGTCCAGGTAGACCTGGAAGCCACGATCGATGCGGAAACCCTCGACGGTATCGGTCGCGACGCGACCGCCGATCCGGCTTGAGGCCTCGACGAGGATCGTCGTCTTGCCCCGTCTCACGAGTTCCCGGCAACAGGCCAGCCCCGCCAGCCCTCCCCCGATGACGACGCAATCGACTTCGTGCATGCGGCTTCCTTGATGACACCGATCCCTGGCGCGAAGCTCCGTGCCGCGACCGGACTCAGCACCCCATAGCGACGCGATCGCTCAGAGCGGACGCACCACCGACTGGCTCCGCCAGTAGTCGAACAGGGTTTCGATGGAGTTCACGCCCCCCCCGAGTCCGCTCTTGTTGACGCCGCCATAGGGCACGCCCCTGGGGAACACGTTATGAGCATTGATCCAGCTGTTGCCGGCCACCATCGACTCCGCAACCCTCGCGGCACGCCCCAGATCACTCGTCCAGACGCTGTTAGCCAGACCGTAGTCGGTGTCGTTGGCCATGGCGACTGCCTCGTCCTCGCTCTCGAACGTTGCCACGAAGGCGACCGGCCCGAAGATCTCTTCCCGAGCCGCGACGTTGTCCAGCGAGCCCTTCAGCAGAGCGGGCTTCACGTAGAACCCATCGCGGCCAGACACCTCAGCCGCCCCACCCGGCAATACCGCTTCCGCTCCTTGAGCCACTCCCTTTTCGAGGTACGAGAGCACACGGGACCGCTGTTTCGCATTAACCACGGGGCCCATGCCGGTCGTCCCATCGAACTGGTAGCCGACCCGCACACCCTCCATGCGGCGACGGCACTCATCCAAAAACGCGTTGGCGATCCGCCGATGCACGAGCCATCGTGTCGCATCGCAGCAAACCTGCCCCGTGTGAAATGTGATGGCCCCAACGAGTTTCTCGGCCGTGGCACCGACGTCGACGTCGTCGAAGACCACCGCGGCACCCTTGCCGCCGAGTTCGAGTTTCACTGGTACGAGGTTGCGCCCGCAGGCCTCGGCCACGAGCCGCCCGACTTCCGGTGACCCTGTGAAGCTCATGCGGCGGATACCGGGATGACTCGAGAGCGCCGCCCCCGCACCGCCACCCGTGCCCGGGACGACGTTCACGACGCCGTCGGGAAGTCCGACCTCCCTCGCCAGTCGGGCGACGTAACTCGACGACAGGGGCGTATCCTCGGCCGGCTTCACGACCACCGTATTTCCCGCGGCGAGGGCGGGAGAGACGCCCCAGCCGAACAGCAGCAGCGGTAAGTTCCACGGGAAGATGAATCCGCACGCACCCCAGGGATTTCGCACGGTCCATGCCTCGTGACCCGCGACGGCGAGCGTGTTGCGACGCTGCACGTGACAGGCCATGTCGGTGAAATATCGAAGCGTGTCGATGCAATTCTGCACGTCGCCCGCCGCGTGCGCCGGAAGCTTGCCGGCGTCGAGCGACTCGATCTGAGTCAGGGCTGGCTTGTGCCGTTCGATTGCGTCGGCCAGTCGATGCAGCTTCGCCCCTCGCTCGTTCGGCGACAGCGTGGACCAACCGCTCTGTCGAAACGCACGATTCGCCGCCTCAACCGCACGATTCACGTCTCCGGCTTCGAGGACGTGAAATTCGGCGATCGCCCTACCAGTCCCCGGATCGAGCGTGCTCATCGTGCGTCCCGACTCCCCTTTCACGTCCTGACCGGCGACCACGCCACACAGCGGAGCCGTGGAGAGAAAGCGTTCAACCTCCGGCAGGAGAGCGGATCCGCGGGCTGGAGCGGCTGGGGTGGCGGTGGCCATGATGAAAGGGCTCCTTGAAGGTTCGGACGAGGGCACCACGAGCGGTCAAGTGTGCGGCCCGCTTCGGAGCCTTGCAACCACCTGCCAGGAAAGGGCGTTCCGGACGTGGCACACGACCTCGGAAGCCGACGGGAATCGCTCATTCGATCCGCCGCGCCAGCCACCGGCCGGCGGCCTGTCCGCTGTCGGCCGCACCCTCGACGCGCGGTCCTCCAAAAGCATCCCCGCACACAGCGATGGGCGGCGAGTCGTGGATGACAAGGAACGGCTTGTCGATGCCCCGGGCGACGAGGGCATATTTCCATCGATGGATGACCCGTTCCTTGACACCCTCGACGACACCGGTCCGACCGCCGTCGATCCAGGGACGTGCCGCTTGGATGAGTTCCGACGCGACATCGTCTGGATTCGCATCGAATCGACGCCGGCTGAAGGCCGGGGTGGCGTGTAGCGTCAGGCAAGACGACTCGGATATGCCCTTGATCCGATTGTCGGCGATCCAGGCGAGAGGAAATTTGTCATCCTCCGTGCCCACCGCGGGGGACAGCGGCCCAGCGTCGGCTGCATGCAGAAAACGGATGCAACCCGGCGGGGTTATGAGGCTCGGGCGTTCGAGAACGATCAGCACCGCGAAGCAGGGCTCGTACCGGACGGCGTCGAGTTCCTCTCGTGTTCCGGACACCACTCTCCCGATGAGGCCGTCGGCCTCCAGCAGTTCGATCACCTGCGGAACG
>JBJTBB010000406.1:0-24314 GCA_046091125.1 Planctomycetaceae bacterium | reverse complement strand
GGGTGGTGCCGTATAGATGCGGACGGCCCAGCTGCTCGGAACGCCCAGCCACGGCCACCAGATCGCGGTCGAGCAGTTGTCGAATCATCTCCTCGCAGCCCACCCCGCGGATGGCCTCGATATCGGCCCGCGACACGGGCTGCCGGTAAGCAACCACGGCGAGTGTCTCCATGGCGGCCGAGGACAGCCGATGCTGCGAGTGACTATCGAGAAGCCGCCTCAGCCAGGGCCCGAAGGCGGGGTGGGTGAGGATCTGGAAGCCGCCGGCCACCGACTCGATCCTGAAAGGGCTTGTATCGGACTCGTAGAGACGCTGCAGTTCCTTCAGAAGCGATCGGGCCCTGGTGCCGTCGGCAAGACGGGCCAGCTTCGCGATGCGCCTCACGGGCAGCGGATCTCTCGCGAGAAAAAGAACCGCTTCGACCCTCGCGAGTTCATCACTCCGTTGCCCCGACTGGAAGACGTGAGGCATCGATGCAGGAGGCGTCCGCCCCCCCTCGAAGCTGACCGTCCGCGTCGTCGCGTCAATCATCTGCCCCTTGCCGAACGACGTCGCCGAAGCAATCAACGGGAAGCGTGATCTCTTCAGTCGCTGCCACTTCGTGCCGACCAGTCCAATGGCATTCATGAGAAACGAAGGATCGCCGTTTATTTGCCTTTGCATCAGAGGATGCAGCCGACCGTTGCGACGCAGGGAAACCTGCCTGGTCATGACGGCTCGATTCATTCCAAGGAATTCCCGGAACTGGCAGCCACCCGCGCCTTCCACGCCTGCACTTCCAATCGCAGTCTGTTGAGGGCGACCTCGGGCGTATCCGCCTGCGCGTGAAAGATGCGGACGAGTTGTCCCGAAGGATCGACGGGGAGTCGACACGACGCGACATGAAGACCGATCGACCCGTCGGTTCCCATCCGTCCCTGCGGAAGCGGACGCACCGAGCGATGACACTCGATCTCCACGGCTCCGAGCGCCGTCAGCATCCGTTCGTCCTCATCAGTCTCCGCAGGACTCGACTGAGGCACGACGCTCCCGGACGGCTCCCCTGCAGGGTGAGGGTCGGGGTACATGATGCCAGCGACTGCAGTCCCCAGTCGTCGATCGTTGTCGACGACTGGTTCCGATGGTTCCGAAGCTCGATCCGAACTGGAGGATGGTGCGCCGCCCGGTGATTCAACGCCCGATCGTCCGATCACGGAGGCCATCGACTCGCGAATCGCTTCCCGAATCGAGCGTGGCACCTTGTGCGAGAACATGGCGAGCAGTGGCACCACGATCATGCACGATGCAAGCAGGCAGGTGCGGGTGAACATGCTGTGACGAACGGCTGGTCCGGCAAGGGGGTTGCTCGGGTTTTTAACGCGGGACGGTAGGGATTTCGAATCAGCCGGACAAGGCCTTCATTCCAGCCAAATTCAGGGGTCGTCGCGAATGGACTTCGCTCACGGTGGCCCCTCCGCCGCCTCCACCATCACGCCCGGCACCACGAAATCGACCGCCATTTCGTGAATCGAGATTGGCAGTCGCCAGGTGACCGCCAGGACGGAAGCAGATCCCCAGTCTTCACCTGGATCACCCTTGTCGGCAAGCCGTACACGCCCACCGTCCGAGTCGCCGGGGGTGACGGCATCGTCGTTCGATACCGGACCGAATACCGTACGTACTGTCCAGCCGCGGTCATGACGCTCAGCGACCTCTTGCTCCAAAGGGTCAGCCAACAATGCAGGTCCGCCGGCTGGTAATCCGCGTGTCGACGGCCTCGCATCATTGGCCATAGGAACGTCACGAACGGCCCTGAAGGCCTCTTCCATCTCAAGGCGAACCAATCGAAGACCTCGATCCATGAGTGCTCGACGGTGCGATGCAAGGGCCTCCCCCGCTGACTCGTACGACACTTCCGCGATGATTTCCAACCGCTCACCGGCCCGACGGACGGATCGAATCGCCACGGTCGCATCGCCGACTTTCTGGCGGGCTTGCCCGCCGGCAGGCCCCACTGGAAAGTGAAACACGTAATCAGCCCCCGCCACGACCATCACCATCGTGCCTCGCACGGTGATCGACTCGATCGCGAGGTGATCAGGCTCCTCGACCACAAGCGGAAATGAAACCCACCCCACATCTCGCCGCACGGACGCCTCGAGAACACCCCTTCGGCTCGATGGAGCGAGGGCCTCACCCGCCGGTCCGTCGACCTGAACCGATCCCATCGGTAGACTCGCGATAAGCGGCTCGAGACGCGGCTCCCAGGCAGCCCGTACCTCCACCCGAACGCCTCGACGCTTCCCGATGACCGTTTCCTCAGGCACCGCCCGCCTCGACGCCCTCGCCCTCACGAGCAGGGGTCCGGCAGCCACGCCTCGGGTCATTCCGTCAGCGGCATCCTCCATGCGCAGTCCCGCAGGCGTCATGGCGAGCGTCAGCCCCGCCTGAGGAAGAATCGCCTCGATGATCTGCCAATAGGTCGCACCTTTTTCTCGGAGCGATACGGCTCGAGCGAAGTCGAATCGCGGAACGGAGGGGAGGATGTTCCCCGTCTCCGCAGCGATTCGATCGAGAACGGTGTCGATAGGCTCGTCGTCCACGATCAGATCCAGCGTTGATGGCTCGATCGATCGCTCCGTCAGGGTCGTCTCGAGTGTCGCCATGACACGGGCGAGCCGCAGCCTCGCCTCAGCCGAGAGGGGGTCTTGAGTGGTCGCGAGAGAGCCCAGGATCGAAGGGCCCAGGGCAATCAGGCGACGCTCGGCACGCTCCCGCTCTCGAAGCTCGGGAAACCCCAGGCGGAGAATAAGCCGTTCGACCTCCGGCCTCCCCACCAACTGTGGTTCTCTTTCCGCAGCAGAGCCCTGATCCTCGCCGGCGAGCTGCAGGAACAAGGCGACCACAATCCCACTGATCGGCGACGTGGATCTCAAGCCCAACATCCCCCCCCGCATGTCATCGTAAATCTCCCACGGGCATACCGATGAACCTGACTCGTTTCATCACGCTCATTTTGACTGTTTATGATTGTACGGATGATTCTGAAGAGGCCCCAGTACGTCGGCATCGGGTCACAACTCGGACCAGGCTCCGCAGGGAGCCTGATTCGAAACCGGATCTGACAGATATGGATCGGTGACATGGCACGGATCGCGATCAGCCTGTGTGGCGAGCGTCGAGGACATGCCACGAGGATCTGTACGCTCATCGAACGGTTCGATCCGGCGCATCAAATCGTCGTTTTCGCCTCCGGTGACGCCAACGATCTTCTCCGACGCCGCTTTCCCACTGACGGCGAAAGGATCAGGGTCGCCGAGATCCCGGGCATCATGTTCCTCTACTCCGGCGGGCGGCTGGATGTGATGCGTTCGGTGGCGGCAGGTTTCGAATACCAGGCCCGAACGCTCGGACCGTTGGTCGACCGGCTGATGGGCGAACTCGAGGACTTCGGAGCCGACCTCGTCGTGACCGATTTCGAGCCGGCCCTCCCTCGTGCGGCACGACGGCTATCGATTCCGGTGGTCAGTGTCGACCACCAGCATTTTCTGCGCTCGTACGACCTCGGACGGCTGCCCTGGTCCCTTCGAACGTATGCCTGGCTGATGGGTCAGGCGGTCTGGATGATGGTGCCGCAGCCGGACGACGTGGTCGTGTCGGCCTTCTTTCGTCCCCCCTTACGAAAGGGCTGGGAACATGTGGTGCAGGTCGGACCGCTGTTGCGATCGGAGATCGCAGCGGCTCACCCTCAGGACCATGGTTTCGTCCTCTCCTACCTCCGACGACACACACCTTTCGAGGTGATCGCGACCCTTGCGGACTGCGGCATGCCGGTGAGAGTCTACGGCCTCGGTCACCGGGAACACGTCGGCAATGTTTCCTTCCATTCGATCGACGAGCGTCGATTCGTCGAAGATCTTCAACACTGCCGCGCGGTGATCAGTGCCGCGGGCAACCAATTGATTGGTGAATCACTCCATCTCGGCAAACCAATGCTCGTGCTACCGGAGCAGGCACACGCCGAGCAGCTGATGAACAGCCATGTCCTCACGGGCATGCAGGCGGGCACCTTCTGTCCGCTCGAACATGTCACCGCGTCGGTGATTCGTGGGTTCTTGGAGGGGCTCGATGCCTTTTTACCGGCACTATCCAAGCTGCAGGGACGCCTGGACGGAACACCCGATGTGATCCGAGTACTCGAGCGACGGCTGTGCGTACGGGTCAGCGACGCTGCGTGAATATCGTCAGGGTCGACGCATCAGCCAGCCACACGTTCGAACGAGTTGCCTGAGCGCTCGAGCCCGGTGACTGATGACGGACTTCACCGCCGGTCCCAACTCGCCGAATGTCGAATGGTATTCGGGGACGATGAATAGCGGGTCGTACCCGAAACCACCCCGACCGCGGCGTTGCTCCGCGATCAACCCCTCACATCGACCGTCTGCCGTCGCGATGATCCGTCCAGACGGGTCGGCGAGGGCCATGTGGCATTCGTACCTCGCCGCCCTGGAACACATGACGGCATTTGAACCCCCGGTGGTTTCTCGCACCGCAGCCAGTCGGGCGAGGAGCAGGTCGTTGTTGCGTTCGTCGGTCGCACCGGGATCCGAGAAGCGTGCTGAATAGACGCCTGGCTGTCCCCCGAGGGCATCGACGACCAGGCCACTGTCTTCTCCCAGCACGTGCCGCCCGAGCGAGAGGGCCTGGCTGGACGCCTTCAGGGCTGCATTTTCTGCGAACGTGGTTCCTGTCACGTCCACCTCGACGGCTGCTGCCAGGCCCTCGAGACTCCGACAGCTGATACCGAGCGGCTCGAGAAGTTCTGCCAGTTCTCGCAACTTTCCGGAGTTGCGGGTGCCGAGCACCAATGTACGGGCGTCAAGCGTGTTCATGCCGGCTCGAAGCAGACCCAGTCATCCAACGGAACCAATCGACCGCATTGAAGCTTGCCTAGCGGCGGGTCGACTGCGGAACCGACGTCAGTCCCCTGCTACGGGTCGCCACCCCCCTTGGCACCTCGATGGGCTTCGGCTCCAACTCGAGGAGTATGCCGTCGATTGAACGGGGCGCCAGATTACCCTGCGCAAGCTTGGCAGGATCGGCACCGAAGGATTGGATCGTCCGCGTCACCGCTGGGTTGACGGACTGCATGCCATTGCCATCGGGCAACGAGAGAGCGTCGAAGCTTCCAACGCAGACGATACTCGAGTCCCGATCGTGGAATTCCCAGGCCTGATGTCCTCTTCGTCGAAGGGCCAGCGTCAGCGAATGTGCCTTCTCGGCCGCTGCAACGAGCCGGCTATCGAGTTGCCCCTCGGCGTTGCCCGACCGGATCGCATTCTGGTCCAGTGTCCCCGCTCCTGTGAAGCAGGCCACTCTGACCGAATAACGTGCTGGGCAGTCGAGAAGGGAATGCTCGACATCGGCATTCATGTCGAGAACGAACTCGTCGACCGGCGGACGCGCGAAAAAGGCGTCCGGAAGCATCGGGTTGGGCATCATGAAGGCCAGCCGCATGGGGCCTTTTCCTGACGATGGGATTCCGATCGTGCGCTTGAAATCGGCAAAGGGACGCGACTTGCCTCCCTCTCCCGACAACGCTTGCGGCTCAAGTGATTTCACCCTCGCCAGCACCTTTTGGCCTCGAGGATCATCGACAGAAGCGAAATTGCCCACGAGTACGGCCCATTCTTCAATCCTGCCTTCGTTGGCATACCGCATGCGCTTGGGGCTGCCATCCGGATTGAGGCCGAGTCCCTGTGGTTTTTCAGTGAAATCAAAATCTCGTTTGTGCGTGAATGCCTCGAGCTGGTGGTGATCGCGGAGTTCCTGCACGAGCCGTCTCGCATCAGCTTCAGCGCCCTCGCCCCGAAAGGTGGTCGCCAGCACTAACCACGGGCCGTCCTTTTCGGAAAGGGGCCACATCTGATTGGAATCGGGTTTGGCTTTACCAAACCAGGAGGAAGGCAACCAGCCACTCTGGCCCCATGCTTTCGGGGGGACCAACACAACCGCGACAGCGGCCATGATCATCAGGCATCGCAAAGGCAATGCTCCAATGGGTCCGGACCCTATCCGGCGTCGCTGGGGGCGGATGGCGGAGACGGTGGCGGATTCCATGATGCCTGACACGTTAGCGGGACCGCTTGCGCCGTCAAAGGTCGTTTTCCCGCTTGAAAACGCTCAAAAAACCATCTCGGAAGGCCTTTGCACGCCCAAAACCCCAGACACGTGTAGGGGTACTCGAAAAGTGCTCTCCTACGATGTCACTCGAGGACCGAATGCGGACAATGGTGGCTCGGACGCACGCTCCATCGCCACGAATTCAAATCAATGGCCACAGTCCAACCTCGACAACAAACCGACCGGAGGCATTCCGGAAACGACCGGCGGAGAGTGATCCTCCTCATGGCGTTCGCTCTGTGGTCTACGCTCGTCATGCTCCCTCCGTTGGCACTGTTTGGCCTCCGTGAGGATTGGATTCGAACTCTGCAGCGACCTGAAGTCGGTCGGCACTGGGACAACTTTCGCGAGGATATGCGGCGACAGACGGGGCTGGACGGTCCTGTTCAGAGAAAGGTTCCCAAGTCCATCGAACCGCCCGGACTTGTATGGCTACGCGATTATTTCGCTCTCGCGTGCTTCGCTTGGCTGCTATTCGGGACCGTTCTGACCGGAATGGTCACCCTCTTTGCATGGGGCGCCGTCGGATACGACGCCTGCGGAGGAACGCATACGGTGGCGGTCAGCGATCGCTCGGACGCGCAGGAACAGAACGAACCGCAGTGCGGATGAAGCCCCGGACTACTTGCCCAGAATCAGTCGGGCTGTCACCGCCACGACAAAAAACAGAATGACGGTGATTCCGAGCACGCCCACCAACGAGAACACTTGATCCTCCTCATCCCCGCGTTCGGAAAGCATTTGACGAGGGGATGCCATCACCCCCCGGAGTTTGGGAAGGGTAATGTGCCCGGATCAGCCGGGCAAGCCGTTCTTGGACGGCCTGAAAGCCCTCTGGCGACTGCCCCCTATCGCTATCGCAGCCGGAACACGTCCTCACTGACCATCCGTGACGCCGTGCGACCGAGCTCGTCGAGCGTCCGCCGGGTGCCGACCGTGTGCCAGGGCGTGACGTCCTCCAGTTCCGGCATGATTTCGAGGATCTGGGCCACCAGCATCTCCACCATGCGCTCGAGTGTCGTACCCTTGGTCCGCTCGCGAATCGCCGCTGCCGTTTTCATCAGCTTCACCATTCGAGATCGCTCGAGGATCGGTCCGGAGAGTTGTCCCTCACCCTCGACGAGCAACTCGGCCAGTGGCACCTCCAGCACCTGTTGCCACATCAAGATTTCGGAGATCCTGACATCGCTGTCGGGATGTTCCTGATGCCGCACGGTCTGCATCTCCAGACCAAGCCTTCGGGCGACGTTTCGCAGCGTGACTCCCTGCTGTCGTCGGACTTCCGCGAGCCTGTGCAGGTTCCTTCGAGGCCGTCTGGCACGTCGAGCGAGATGCGACCGGTGGACGTCGTCTCCGACGGAATCCTCGCAGCAGTCCTCCCGGCCCCGACGTTCGTCGTCGTCGTCGAAACCACAGTCGAACTCGTAATGTGCCGTTGCCATGCGCGGGGCCTCCGTGATCTCGCTTCGACACCTCACGCCGAGCCATCGCCGAGGGCATGTTGCCCAGGCGGTGAGTAGGCGATGGGGACGTCAGGACGGCTCTTGCCCCGCCAATCCGACGTTTGAACTCTACCGGGGCCGGCAAGTTTTCCTGCCGGGCCGCGTCTCCAGACGCGACGGCAACCTTTACGGATGCCGGTCGGTATTCGTTCATCGCGGGCGTCAAATATTTTTGGAGGACGCGGGTTTCAGGCCGGTACCATTCAGATTCTTGGAGCCCGGCTCGTCTCCCTCCCTCAAAGGAAGGCCATGCACGCCCCCGCGGACCGGCGACTGGAATGGTTTGAAACCGGGCCCCGGGCGATCGTCACCGCCAGGGGCGCCGACGCCATCCGGTTCTGCGACAGCTTCGTGACGGCGGCACTCTCGAGACTCGGGCCGGCAGGAGCTACCGAGGCATTCATGCTGGACGTGAAAGGCACCGTGCTGGCTCATGTCCACGTCTTCTGCATCGACGGCGGACTGTGGATCGACTCCGAGGGTGGGCCGGACGCTGGGCGACACCTTCATGCACATCTCGAGCATTACCTCATCCGAGAACAGGTCGATCTCGTCGACCACTCGAATGATGTCAGGCACATGGTGCTGTGTGGTGAAGCTGCCGACTCGTGGGCCCGTGCCTGTCTCGAGCCGATCGAAGGCGTGCTCATTGCCTTACTGCCATGGGCCAAACGGCCGATGATGCTCGCCGCGATTCCGGCCGAGCATTTCCAGGCTGTGACCGGGCAACTCGAGGCCGACGGAGCGATTAAGCTGGGTTCAGACTCTTGGAGACGACTGAGGATCGCACACGGCATCCCGTCGGTCGAAGATATCGGCGACCGCTCACTGCCCCAGGAATATGGGCGAGACCGGGTGGCGATCGCCTTCGACAAGGGCTGCTATCTCGGACAGGAGACCGTCGCCCGGCTCGACGCTCTTGGGCACGTGAACCGACGACTCGTACGGTTGGTGATCGAGCGGGGAGGTTCTCTGAGTCCCCGGACTTCCTGCATGCTCGATGGATCGCGAGTAGGCGTCTTGGGAACCGTCTGCACGTCCCCGACCGAGTCCATCCAGAATTCCTCAGAAACATGGGCACTCGCGATGCTGTCAGTCGCAGCGATACGGGCCCCGAACGGTCTTTCCGTCGACGGAAGTCCCGCCCGAATCGTGCCGACGATTTCATAGAAAGGCATCATGTCATGACACCGAACGCACTGGATCGCGGCCGGAAACTGCTTTCGTGTCGCCGTTTCGACGTTGTGGCGGTTGAGGAGATTCTCAGCGACGGGCTCGTCAGAGAGCGGGAGATCGTCGTTCATCCGGGAAGCGTGGTCGTGGTGCCGATCGTTGACGACCACGCTTTCGCGGGAGGCAGACAAGTCTGCCTCATCGAAAACCATCGACTCTCGGTGGGCCGGCCGCTCCTGGAACTGCCTGCGGGAACGCTGGACGTGCCGGGAGAAACGCCGGCCGATGCGGCTGCACGCGAACTGGCCGAGGAGACGGGCTGGAGAGCTGCTCGCATCGAGCCGCTCGGGGGCTTCTGGATGTCGCCTGGAATCCTGCGTGAACGGATGCACCTGTTTCTCGCAACCGGCCTGCTCCCTGGCCAACAACAACTCGAGGCCGGTGAAAAAATCCTGCCGCGGCTCATGCCATGGCCGGATGCGGTCATGATGTGCCTCGACGGGCGGATCGACGATGCCAAGACGGTTGCGGCGATCCTGATGACCGACCGGATCCTGTCAGCTTCTCGCGACTGATGAATTGATCGATCGGCCTCGGCGTCGATCGATTGGATGCATCTGTGTCGGTTCATCCGTTGGTCGGGTTGGGTTCGAGCACGTCCGGATGACTTGCCTGCTTGTCAGACCGGTGCGAATTCCTGAGATTCGTGACACCCGACAGGAACACCGCTCCCCCGAGTAATCCACCGACGATCGTCGCGAGAAACCAGAGAAGCCCAAGAGCGACCCCCTGTTCAGGCGAGACGCCGAATCGCGACAGCAGGAACGCAAGCCCACCCTCGCGCACCCCAACACCACTGATGCTGATGGGAAGCACCATGGCCAGCGATACGAGCGGTACGGTGTAGAACCAGGCCGGGAGCGGCACATCGAGCCCCATCCCCCGCGCGAAAAGCGCTACACCCAACACACTGCCCACCTGGACGAGCACGCTGTAGCCGACCGCCTGAGCCATGAGCGACGGCCGCTGCTGGTACGGCAGCAGTCTCGAAAGAAACTCCCGTACACGGTGCCCCTGCGGAATCACCGAGACGAGCCTGTCGAGCGAGGAGACCGCGAGCATGCATAGAACAGCCGCCGACACAAGGAGAGCGATTCCAATCAGTGCGACTGTCGGCAAGGAAAGGCGCCATTGCAATCCCATGAGCGTCGTACCGGCGAGAACGGCCAGCGCGGAGAGGCCCGTCAGCCGATCGGCGATCACACTGCAACCGGCCAGCAGCCGCCCTTGAGCCGACGGGGCGAGTCGATATGCCTTCACTACGTCCCCGCCGATCGACGTTGGAAGACACAGGCTGAAGAACTGTCCCTCGAAAAACCTCAGCACGAACGAAAGAGTGGAGAACTCGTAGCCAAGCGGCCGCGCCAGATGAGCCCAGCGGACCCCCGCGAACCAGTGGGATCCAAGCAACACAAGAAGCCCGGCTCCCCACCACCTCCAGTCGAGCGACCGGAAAGTGTCGACGAAGCTTGGCCAGTCGATCCGCCAAAGAAGTGCACCCATCAACACGACCGTCGCGGTCAGTCGTGCGATCAGCTTCAACCACGGGATGAGAACGGGGTGAACCATGGGCATACGGTAGCCGATGCCGGAAGCCCCACCCAGACATGATTGATGGAGCTTTTGCGGTCGTTCAGGCCGCTTTTGCCCGGTCGAACGGTCGCCCAGAAACCCCATTGGCCTCTCGCGGTATCCTCCGGGAGGTGGCCGACCCGTCCACGCACCCTGCCGTGGTTTTGAAACGCTTCCGATCCCTCCCGTCGATCCCCGTGCGGCACGGGGTTTCCCTCGATCAACCGTATCTCCCCGATGTGGTATCTCACCGCCGTCGAATGGGCCCTTCAGGCCTTGCGTTTGATCGCTACGGCCATCATCGGTGGGAACATCGGCAGCTTCCTCAACGTGGTCGCCTGGCGGGTGCCGCGCGCGCAATCGATCGTCTTCGGTCGATCGCATTGTCCGTTTTGCGGGCATCTCGTACGGGCGCACGACAACGTGCCCGTGCTCGGCTGGCTTCAGCTGCGGGGCCGCTGCCGCGACTGCCATGCGCCTATTTCGGTGCGATATCCGGTCGTGGAAGCGACCTGTGCCACAGTCGCACTGGTTCTCGTCACCGTCGACGCATCAGCTCCGATGGCTTTGCTGCAGCACGGAGTGCTTTTCACGCTGCTCATGGTCGTCACCCTTCTCGAGCGGGACGATTCCCGCATGCCGGCTGAACTTCCTTCGATGGCACTTGTGTTCGCCATCGTCGGCGCCGCGTTTTTTCCGGAGACCATCCTGCTGCGGCCTGACTGGCCGATGACGGGTGGCTCCGAAGCATTCGCACGTCTCGGCATGCAAGGCCATTCCTGGAACGGGCTGCCTGACGCCTTCGCGAAAATGCTCGCCGCCAGCCTGGGAGCGTTCGCAGGATGGGTGCTTTCGGCAGCGACTGATTACAAGTCCGATGCCCAACCCGAAGGGGCGTTCGTGGCCCTCACGGATGTCCATAACCTGTTCCAAATGCCCTCAGCCCTTGCCCTGCCCCTCATCGGAGCCTTCCTCGGTTGGCAGGCAGTCTTGGCGACGATCGTGATCGCATGGCCCGCACGCTGCATTCGCCTTCACGTCGTCGCTGCACTCCGCATGACTCCCTCCACCAGATGGAGTGGCGACTTTTTGGCGGTGGCACTCGCGTTGGTGTCGGGTTGGCGTGCAGCCGGCGGATGAGCCATCATCTGCGGCTGCGAATGATTCAGAACGTGACGCGGTGGACAGAACACCGCCTGCAACGAGGTGGCGATGAATCGGAAACGCGCATTGGTCACCGGCATCACCGGACAGGATGGTTCGTATCTGGCCGAATGGCTCCTCGGCAAGGGCTACGAAGTGCACGGTGTCGTCCGACGATCGAGCACGTTCGGCACTCAGCGCATCGATCATCTCTACCGTGATCAGCACGATGGCAGGCCGGACATCGTACTTCATTATGGAGATCTTGCGGATGGCAACGGTCTCGCCCGTCTCGTTCGCGAGGTGGTTCCAGACGAGGTCTACAATCTCGCGGCACAGAGCCATGTCCGCGTGAGTTTCGATCAGCCAATCTACACGGCTGACGTGACGGGCGTGGGAGTCCTGCGGCTGCTCGAGGCGATCCGTGACGTTCAGGATGCGCGAGGCGCTCCGGTTCGGTTCTACCAGGCATCGTCCTCGGAGATGTTTGGACTGGTGGCTGAGACTCCTCAGAAGGAGACCACGCCCTTCCATCCCCGATCGCCCTACGGAGTCGCGAAGGTCTATGGTCACTGGATCACGGTGAATTACCGGGAAAGCTATGGGCTACATGCTTCATGCGGCATCTTGTTCAATCATGAAAGTCCTCGCCGTGGCGAAACGTTCGTTACTCGCAAGATCACGCGAGCTGCCGGTCGAATCAAACTCGGTCTCCAACGAAAGCTGTTCCTCGGAAATCTCGAGGCACGTCGGGACTGGGGGTTCGCCGGCGACTACGTGGAGGCGATGTGGGCGATGCTCCAGCAGGATCGGCCCGACGACTACGTCATCGCGACCGACGAGACCCATACCGTTCGGGAATTCTGCGAGTTGGCGTTCGGGCGGCTGGGGCTCGATTACCGCGACTTCGTCGAGGCGGATGAACGCTACCTCCGTCCGGCGGAAGTCGACGTGCTGCTCGGAGATTCCGGAAAAGCACGGCGGAAGCTGGGCTGGAAGCCCAGGGTGTCGTTTGGCGGACTCGTGGCGATGATGGTCGATGCCGATCTCGAACTCGCCCGCAAGGAACATTTCTTGCTGACGGCGGGCCATGACCCGCTGATCACCGGGGGCCACGATGCACGCTAGCCGGCCGGAATCGCTCATGAGCCCTCTCGCAGGAAAGAAGATCACCGTCACGGGAGGCGCGGGCTTCCTGGGATCGGCCGTGCGACGGAGTCTAATCGCCAGGGGCATTCCCGAGCGGAATGTGTTCGTTCCGCGAAGTCGTCAGTACGACCTGACCACACTCGAGGCGGTTCGGCGACTGTACGACGACGCGCAACCCGATGTGGTCATCCATCTGGCGGCCGAGGTGGGCGGCATAGGTGCTAACCAGGCCAATCCTGGCCGTTTCTTCTACGCCAACCTCGCAATGGGATTGCATCTCATCGAGGAGGCACGCATCCGTCGTCTGGAGAAGTTCGTTCATACCGGCACGGTCTGTGCCTATCCCAAGCATGCACCGGTGCCATTTCGTGAGGAGGATCTCTGGAACGGTTTTCCCGAGGAGACCAACGCGCCGTACGGCGTGGCGAAAAAGGCCCTATTCGTCATGCTCGACGCCTATCGCCGTCAGTACGGCCTTGCCGCCGCAGTCGTGGTTCCGGTGAATCTCTATGGTCCTGGCGACAACTTCGACCCACGGAGCAGCCATGTCATTCCGGCCCTCATCAGGCGATTCGAGGAAGCCGTGGCTTCGCAACAGTCGAGCGTACCGTGCTGGGGCACCGGATCGGCGACCAGGGAGTTTCTGCACGTCGACGACGCGGCCGAGGGGGTGGTGCTTGCGGCGGAGCGCATAGACGATCCGATGCCCATCAACCT
This sequence comes from Planctomycetaceae bacterium, assembly GCA_046091125.1. Classification (GTDB taxonomy): domain Bacteria; phylum Planctomycetota; class Planctomycetia; order Pirellulales; family UBA1268; genus UBA4655. The sequence continues at coordinate 10,835 of JBJTBB010000406.1, read as the reverse complement.
TGGAGGTGGCCGTGAAGTTTCGATCGGTGACCTGGCATCAATGATCGCTGAGATCTGCGGCTATCGAGGACAGATCGTGTGGGACTCGACTCAGCCGGACGGTCAACCCCGACGGTCACTCGATATCGGCCGTGCCAGAAGGCTCCTGGGCTGGGAACCGCACGTCGACTTTCACGCTGGGCTCGTCGAGACTGTTGACTGGTGGAGAACCCAACGCACATGACCCACGAACGAGACGTTGAAAGGACACGGAGTTCGTCATTTCAACGAATAGGCTCGAGGGCCGCGAGCGCCAAGACGAAGGTCCGACGGCCAGCTGTGTCGAATCGCACGGTCCCAACCGCTTTGGGACCGACTCCGCCGATCCGTTCGACCATCCCCTCGCCATAGTCCGGGTGACGGACCCTCTGGCCTTCGTGGAAATCGTGGCGATCGGACCGATTTCCCCGTTCGAATGGATCAGCGAGGCGATCGGCGGTCGTCAGGTGGATCACTGAACGCGGCTGCCTTTCTCGTGGGGAAATAGGTTGGGTCTCCGACCAATCGGCGTCGTCGTGACCATCCCGGGGATCGACCTGACAGGCATCGTCCCAGTCGCCCGCTGGTGTCCATGAGGCGACACCGCTCGCCCCGGTGGCGGAGACCTCGCTTCCTTCGAGGATCGTCTCGTCTCCGACCAGTTCCGTCAGGAACATGCTTGGAGCGTTGATCCGTCTCGTGCCACGGTAGTCACGCATTCGCGCGCAACTGGCATGCACCTCCTCACGTCCTCGAGTCACTCCCACGAATACGAGCCGCCGTGCCTCCTCGAGCTGCTCGGGATGTTCGATACTGCGTTCGTGAGGGCAGATGCCCTCCTCGAGTGCCATCAAATACACCACGCTGAATTCCAGGCCTTTCGCCGCGTGGAGTGTCATCAGGGACACCCTGTCCGAAGATGCCTCCCAGTCGTCCGTGTCGGAGACGAGAGCCGTCCTTTCGAGGAATGCACCGAGCGGGTCGACGTCGACAGAGATCGTGCTATCCATGCCGGACGAAAATTCCTCGTCGATCTGTGCCGCCACGGTGATGAGTTCCTCGACGTTCGCCAACCGGTCCTGTCCCTGTTCCTCGTCGAATTCCGCCTCCTCCTCAAGCAGCCGCCGATAGCCTGTTCGCTCGAGCACGGCCTGCACCAAGGCGGCAGCGGACCCCCCAAGACTCGCGAGTCCATCGACGATGGAGACGAACTCACCCATCGCCGCTCTGGCCCTTTTCGGCAGGTCGTGGAGTGAGGAGGCATCGCGGGCCGTATCGAGTAACGGTTTTCTATGGTCGGCGGCGAGACCTGCCAGTCGCTCGAGGGACTGTTTGCCGATACCACGGGCAGGCACGTTCACCACCCTGAGAAAGGCCTCGTCGTCGGCCGGGTTTCGCAGGAGTCGCAGCCAGGCGACGACATCCTTGACCTCTCGCCGCTTGAAGAATTCGAGTCCACGGACGAGTTGATATGGAATGCCCCTGGTCCGCAGCGATACTTCGATCGACCTCGAGAGCGCATTCGTCCGAAACAACACGGCAAAGTGACCGGGGGAACGCTTCCCGGACCGAACCGCCGTGTCGATCTCCGAGGCGATCCTTTCAGCTTCTTCGTGACTCGACGCATCGAGCACGATCCGCACCTTCTCACCGGCAGCAGCGTCGGTTAGAAGTCGCTTGGGTTTGCGACGGGCATTGTGAGAGATCAGTCGATCTGCCACCGCGAGGATGTTGGCGGTGCTGCGGTAGTTGTGCTCGAGCCGTACGACCCTCGTATCGGGGTAGTCGCGTTCGAACTCCATGATGTTGCGACTACTCGCTCCCCGCCAACCATAGATGGCTTGATCAGGGTCCCCTGTGACGGCGAGATTTGGATGGTCAATCGACAGCCCTCGAGCGATGCAGTACTGGACGGCGTTCGTATCCTGGTATTCGTCGACAAGGACGAATCGAAAACGCTCGTCCAATGACGCCCTCAGGTCGGGATGTTCGACGAGGATGGCCGCAACGTGTGCGAGCAGATCGTCGAAATCGACCGCATTGCACTCGAGGAGCATCCGTTGATAGACGGGCCACACCCGCTGCGCAACCTCCTCGGCAGGTTGTCCCCACCGTGGTTCGAACGACTCCGGTGAGCGGAGATTGTTCTTCGCACGACTGATGATGCCCGCCAATCGGTCCACGGGAGTGTGGGACAGGGGTAACCCGAGCCGTTTGGCAGCCCTCTTGAGAAGCGCGTGCGAATCGTCGGTATCGAGGATGGAGTAGTCGGACGTCAGTCCGACCAGTCGGGCATGCCGCCGCAACAGCCGGGCGGCGAATCGATGGAAGGTCCCCATCTCCACGGGCTGCGGACCCACAAGTTCGGTGAGCCTGCGGCGCATCTCGTCAGCCGCCTTGTTGGTGAACGTCAGCGCTACGATCCGCTCGGGAGAGGCTCCTCGCTTGATGAGATGAGCGATCCTGTGCGTGACGACCCTCGTCTTTCCGCTTCCCGGACCTGCCAGGACGAGCATCGGACCCTCGACGTGGGTCACTGCTTCAAGCTGTGCCTCGTTGAGTCCGGCCCGAGCGATCGCGGCGTGAGCATCCATGCGGTTCTTTCGCAGCACCTCGTAGTCGACTCATGTCGGCCACGAAAAATCATCAACCAAGGCCGGAGGCTGGACGCTGCACCGCGAACGGCCGTTCATCCGCCTGCCTCGACCTGCTTCGACCACCGAATCAAGGCATCTGGAAGAGAAATTGGGGGGAACGGGAAGGTGGGGCCAACGGTGCTGTTGCCAGTTTCGAGTACGAGGGGGTAGATTCCCGCCAGCGTGCGGCAGTGAGGCTGCCGGCGACCGCGATCGCCGTCGGCGATCCGCGATGCGATCTTTGAACCGCACGGGAGGGACCCCATGCCCCGCATTCCCTACAAGAATCTGATGCTGACTGACGAGATGGCGGAAAAGCTCGGGATGAGCACCGCTGAGATCGGGCTTTCGGTACGGACGACCAACTGTCTCGAAGAACGCGGGATTTTTACGGTCAACGACCTGCTCAACTGCACTCGGTCCGATCTCCTTTCCATCTCGAACTTTGGCGAAAAGACACTGGAAGAGGTCTATCGCTCGCTCGAGAGAATTGGTTTCTTCCGGGCCACTGCGGGGACGAGTGACCAGGAATCCGTCCGTATCGGCGGGATCGCAGACCATCCTGAGGAAGCAGCGGCGGTCGATCAGTCACCCTCCCGGCGGGACCCACTCTCAGGAACACCCGGCCACCGACCGTTTGCCAGTGCCTGATGTGTTTGGTCTGTTCATCGTCCTCCAAACGACACCCTTTCATGGGCAAGCGGGTGCAGGAAACCCATGAGCTCCTGAGCGACGGCTGAGACTATTTGGTACATCCGGCCGACGAGGCCTATGGTTCGCCTCCCAAGACTCTTCGGCAAGAAACGTGGTGATCGGCGAACGGGCTCGCCTGAATGGGGCCGTTTCACCGAGGCCCTACTGTCGACCTGCCTCCTGCTGGCCGGACTCCTGCACGGATTCATCGTCTTAGCAGGCATCGTTCGACCGACCTGGCGGATCGGCTTCGGCGTGCCCATGAACGACGCCGCACCCTCGCCAGCCAGCCTCTGGTTGTGGCTCCTGGGATTGTTACTGCCGGTCGTGCTCGTGGTCATGGGTGCGACAGGGCTCGTTCGGTCGTTCCGCGGATGGGGGAGATCTGAGGAACGTAGGGCGGCCATGGGACGTCTCCCTGATCTGCTCGCTCCGGTCGCGGGCGCGGTCGAGGCGGAAAATCTTCCATCCGTCCCGGCCTTCGATCACCTCACCAATTCTCCCGGCACGACACTCGCTTTCCGGCTCCCCACGGAGAACGCTGATGGCTGGTCGCTGTTCGTGGCCGGCCTGTTCGCAGTGTCTTGGAACGCGATGCTCGTCGTGTTCGTGGTGAGTGGAGCCCTTGGAATGCGTTCGGAGTCCTCCGATCCCCTACTCGCGATGATCGTCATCGTCTTCGCCGCGGTCGGCATCGGGGCGATCCTCCTTTTCATCCGTCGATTCCTGGAGGCATATACGATCGGCCCGACGAATCTTGAGGTCTCGACGATGCCACTTGAGCCGGGCGATCGTTGTGTCCTCCGACTGATGCAAGCCGGAACATGCACGCTCGATTCCCTGTCGGTGTTTTTCGAGCAGGAGGAGCAGTCGACCTACCGGCAGGGAACCGACATCCGGATCGAGCGTCGCGTGGTTGCCAGATTGCCGGTCACGACCTGGCCGGATCTCCGAATCGGACCAGCGTCACGTTTCGATGGGGATGCGGCATTCACGGTCCCTTCCAGCGCGATGCACTCTTTCGTCTCGGATCACAACGGTGTGTCCTGGCGACTGGTCGTCGAGGGGGAAATGTCGCTGCCTTCCTCGCGTCGGTTTTTTCCGTTTCCAACGCTCCGGCGATTTGCCCACGCATTCCCTGTCGTCGTCACGCCCTCCGGGCTCCGAGACAGTCTCGCAAAACGCCAGGCAATCGATTCCGACGCACAACGACCCGATGGTGCTCGGCCCACCATGGACTCTCGCCGGGTGACGTCTCGGCCGCCCGTGGTGGTCGAACATCCGACTTCTGGCTCGTTCGATCCCCGACGAGAAGTCCGGGTGCTCGTCGCATTCGACCGTGCATCCAAAAACTATTCCACCGGCGAGTCCGTCACGATCCACTACGTCGTCGATGGATTGGGAGCCGATGCCATCGAGGGCGTCGAGCGGTCCGTGTTGTGGTACACGGAGGGAAAGGGAGACGAGGACCTCGGTGTGGTGCACTTCGAACGGATCGGATTCCGGAGCAGGGGATCGATGTCCTGGGGATCGTCCAACCTCGATCCTACGCCCGCGAAGTCGATCGAGATGATCTCGCCGCGAGTGTCGGACGAGCCATCGCCGTTTGCATCGGGATCGCTTTCGGTGCGTTTGCCGGTGAGTCCGCTTTCGTACGAGGGAATCATCGTCAAGGTCAGCTGGTGCGTGCGAATACGCGTGTTCTTCACGCGGCACGCGGGCCATCTCGGTTCTCGATCGGACGGTTCGTTCACTCGGCCCCAGCCGCCGAGGGACTTCGTTTCCGAACATGTTTTTCAAGTGGGAAAGCTTCCACCCGTTGGCTTCCTCTCCGAGATGCTGACGGCATGACGCAGATCACCTTCGAACAATGTCACCGCAATCCATTTGCCACGCGTCACGTCAGGCCCGGAGTCGTCGACCCTCTTGGATATGATGGCCGTCCTCTTGATTGCGAAACGCTTCTCGAACGTTTGGATCGACTCGGCAAACGCGCCCTCATTCTCGGGCCTCACGGAAGTGGGAAGTCCACACTCATGGAGCGATTGGTCCCACGTCTCGCGACGCTCGGTCTTCTGGGCGACCGGATTCGAATCGCCCCGCGGCGGCCGATGGTCCGTCACCTGGATCACGGTCTGTCGGGGATCGGAGGCGACCGGGATTCGCTGCTAGGTCCGCTGAAGGCGCTCGTCGCCATTCCAAGAGGTACGATCCTATGCCTCGACGGCTGGGAGCTTCTCTCGGCCCCGACGAGACTGTGCCTCGTCGGCACAGCACGTTGGCTCGACAGAGGGTTGCTCGTCACCGGGCACCACACGGGTCCACTGCCGCTTCTGATTCAAATGCGTCCTTCGGAGGAGTTGCTCTCCGCGATCGTCGATCGTCTGCCACTGGCGTCCGGAAGAATCACTTCGGAAGACATCGTGTCGGCCTTCCGCATCTCCAGGGGGAATCTGCGGGAAGCCCTCTTCCACTTGTACGACGTGTTTGAAGCCAAAAACGCCGCGTTGAACCCACAGCGGCCCACATCGACGGCTGTTCGATCGGATTCCACGCCGCGTCACCCCCGAGTGGGGTGGTAGGGGTCATAACGACCCTGCGGCCCAGTGGGTGGGCAATGCGGAAAAAAAGTCTTCGACAGTGCTCTGAACCGTTCACGGTTGACCTAGGCTTTCGGTAAGCGACACACCGTCGCGACCCGTTCACGTCTGGAGCGACCGGTTCATGAAATCCCGCAGCACATTCACGTTGATGCTCGTGTCCACTGCCATCCTCATCGGCCAGGCAGATCGAGCTGCAGCCCAGTGCTGCCTGACAGACTTCTTCGCAAGTCTCGGCTCCTGCTGTAGAACCGCTCCTCCACCACCGCCGGTCGCGGTCGCCCCGGTGATGGCACAACCGATCGTCGCCCCGGTTGTGGCGCCGGTAGTGGCAGCACCAGTTCCACCACAGCCCGTCATGGTCCCGATGCAACAGGTGAGTTACGTGCCGGAGACGTGCTATCGCACTGAATACCAATGCGTCCCGGTGACCTGTAGCCGCCCGATTCAGGAAATCGATCCCTGCACTGGTTGCGTGACCGAGTGCATGCAGCAGGAGACCAACTACGTGCAGAAGGCAGTGAACATTCCGTACACGCAGTACCGTGCTGTCTACACCACCAAGTACGTACAGGTACAGCCCGGTGCCACTTCGGCGGTAGCCGCCACCGGCACGGCCGGGGCAGGAAGCAGTCCCTTCGCCGCCCCGGTTCAGACGCCACAGGCCTGGGGCGCGGCGGGTGCAGATGTCCCGCAACAACTCGCTCCGCAGCAATCCTTCCAACAGCAAATCCTGCCGCAGGGAGCCGTCTCGGGTCAGACCTACGCCCCGCAGACCGTGCAGCAGCCCGTCTACCAGCAGCCTCTTTCCTCGCAGCCTGCGACGCAGACGGGTGCCGGCACCCAAACCGCACCTCAGCCGACCGCTCCTCCGACGCTTTCACCGGTGCCTCAGGTGACGCAGCCGGCCCTCCGGCCGATCCCGGAGCAACCGGCGTCCAAGGCTGCTTCAAGCAACGCGCCGGCTGCCTCATCCGCACCGGGGCAGGTTGATGCTCCCACCTCGGGTTCCGCCGCCGGGATTCCTGGACTGCTTAATCCAACGGGCAAAACGACCGCTCGGGGAGTCTCCCCGGTCGGCTCCGGTGATCCTAGGGCCATGCTGTCTCTCATCCCGCTCCCGTCTGCGGCATCGACACCGACTTCGACGGCGGGCCTGGGAGTGGCGAGCCGTTCCTATCCCACCGCCGCGATTCCATCCCGCCTCGACTGACCCCGGGGCCATCCGGGAAACGGGCGGCCCCTCCTTCATGGCTCGGTCGGTGCCCTACACTTCGGCCTGAGTCCGGCCGCCATGACCAACGCTGAAATCGCCGCCACCTTCGAGCAAGTTGCGGAGATGCTCGAGTACCGCGGAGAGAATCCCTTTCGTATCCGTGCGTATCGCCAGGCCGCCAGGAGAATCGAATCGCTCGTCACGCCGCTGTCGACCGTCGTCGCCGATCTGAAGTCCATTGAGGGGATTGGAGGCGATCTCGCGCAGAAGGTCAGCGAGCTCATTGTGACGGGACGTCTGAAACTTCTCGAAGACCTAAGACGGTCAGTTCCGTCCGTCGCCTTCGAGGTCATGCGAGTTCCCGGTCTCGGTCCGAAGAAGGCTCGCATGCTGGTGGAGGAATTGCGTCTCGACTCGCTCGTGTCACTCGAGCAGGCCTGCAGGGACGGTCGCGTCAGATCCCTGAAGGGATTCGGTGCCAAGTCCGAATCCATGATCCTCCAGAACATTGGTTTCGCCATGAGCCCGGAGCACTCACGGCTGCTGTGGTCCGAGGCCGACTCGATCGTTGCCCGAGCCTTGGCCCATCTTCGAGACTGTCCGGCTGTCACGCGCGTCGAGGCTGCCGGAAGCTGGCGTCGAGGCCGACAGACCGTCGGCGATATCGACATCCTCGTCGAGAGTGATGCTCCAGGGGAAGTGATGGATCGCCTGGAGGCGTGGGATGCGGTCGAGTCAGTCCTGCTCCGTGGCGACACGAAGGAAAGCGTCCGTCTGGAGGGCGGTACGCAACTCGATCTTCGGGTTGTGCGGCGTCAGTCCTTCGGGGCCGCGTGGCAGTACTTCACCGGATCGCAGGATCACAACGTTTTGCTGCGGGGACGCTTTCGCGAGCACGGACTCACGCTCAACGAGTACGGATACTTTCCAATCGAGAAAACCGGCGTCGCTGCGACATCACCGATTGAACATCTGACCGAGGAGGACATCTACGCCGCGGTGGGACTCGCGTGGATTCCTCCAGAACTTCGCGAGGGACGTGGCGAGCTCGATCTGGCTGCCACCGGAAGGCTGCCGAATCTCGTTCGAATCGAGGACGTGCTCGGCGACCTCCACATGCATACCGATGCCACCGACGGCGAGAATTCCCTGGCCGACATGGCGAGAACCGCCATCGAGCGTCGGCTGCGGTACATCGCGATCACAGATCATTCCAAGCGGGTCACGATGGCGCGGGGACTGGATCCCAGGCGGCTGCGATCCCAGTGGGAACAGATCGACCGACTCAACGATTCGCTCGAAAAGGAACCTCGCCGCGACGGACTGACCGCACCGCGATAGGTGGTCCTCAAAGGGATCGAGGTCGACATGCTCGAGCAGGGGGGACTCGACCTGCCGGACGACGTTCTTCTCGAAGCCGATTGGGTGGTGGCAAGCCTTCATTACGGCCAGAATCAGCCGCGAGAAAGGATTACGGAGAGGGTTCTGGAGGCCATCGAGCATCCTGCGGTGAGCGTCATCGGCCACCCGACCGGGCGGCTGATTCACCGACGGCCTGCGTTCGAGATCGATATCGCCGCAGTCATCGAGGCGGCCGCACGAACCGGCACGTTCCTCGAAATCAATTCAAATCCCCTGCGACTGGACCTGGATGATATTCATGCAGCGGCGGCGAAGCAGTCCGGTGTCCGGATTGTCGTGTCCACGGACGCCCACTCCACGTCCGGTCTCGACATGCTCCGATACGGAATCCTGCAGGCGCGGCGGGCAGGGCTCGAGGCCAGGGACGTCGTGAATACACTGCCACTCGATCACCTCCGCCTTTTGCTGACGTCCGCACCAAAGCGACGTGGAGCAGGGCAGGCTGCGTCCCGCCCTGCCACGGTCCGGAGGATTTCCACATGATATGGCGGGCTCACGCTCCGGCGATCTTGATCGCCTGGATCATCGGAATCATTCCAGTGCTGCATGTGTCGGGTAACGAACCCGACTCATGCCTTGGACTTGAATCCCTTGACCGATTCGCGGCTTCCGCCCAGGAATGGCTTCCGCAGCGATTGCTCGGTGAGCCAAAACTTTGGCGGCAGGTTGCGCCATCGGTGTGGTGGCTGCTGCGACCACACGCGGACGTCCTCGCATCGCAATCAAGACAGCATCAACATGCGATGGCGGCGGCTGCGGCCGACTTCGTGCTTCGAAAACGATCCGAGATGGCGGCGATTCGCGTCATCACAGCTGATCGTCCGATCGTCGCCCTTCTCGATCCTGACCGCGGGCTCGACCGCAGGCAGATCACGACCTTGGCGAACGCTTATGCTACGACGTCGGATGTCTATAAACTTCACTCCGCCGACACCTCACGCCAAGACGTTGGTGAGGCATGGCTCCACGCCGTCGGTACGCTGATCCGCACAGGGCGTTCCCCCACGGTCGTTGTCGTCGGCCATGGGCTGCCGACCGAAATCCAGAGTTACCACATCCCGGTCGCACGCCTGGCTGCGACGCTCTTCGAGGCTTCGAGGGACGCGCAACAATCCGGGCGGCAACCCGGACAGCCGATCCTGATCTTCGACGACTGCTTTAGTGCGGACTTCTGTCTCAATCTTGCGAACTGTCTCGACGGGCAGGCCCGATCAGATGACGGCGATCGACAACCTTTGCCGGTCATGATTGCCGGTGCCAACCGCGACCAATACGGGCACGTGGACGTGGGTGAAAAGTTCGTGACGCACTTCTGGGAAGTCGTGATCGAACTTTATTTCGTCCGAACGCCGAGACCCACATCCATCACACTTGGCGATTTTTTCGGGCCAGTCGACAACTTCATGTACGGCTTTGGGCGGACACCGATCGTAGAGGGCGGCAAGGTCACGGGCTATCGTGTCGTCGATGCCACATTGATCCAGGATCCCGTCTGCTTCGTGCCGCTCGACACGAACGACCTGACGACGCTGCGCCGAGTGCTGGGACTTGGCGAAACGGCTCCAGTCCTTCCACTCTTGGATGCCGGTTGAGCCCCATCCGGTATCGCTTTGGACAGAGGTTCCGAAGGCCGAGTCTCTGGGCCGCTCTGAGGCGATCTCAGGATGACACGGAGTCCTCGGACGACGTCGCGACCTGCCCTCCGGCCTCCATTGCCAGACGGATCTCCTCCTCCGTCGGTGCCTCGAGCAGAGGAAACTGCCGGGTGAGGACATTTTCGCCATCCATCCGCAATGCATCGAGCGCTTCCGGACGCACCCGCACCTCGGAGGACTGGAACACATTGAAGCCGGTGCCGGCCGGGATGAGATGACCGAGGATCACGTTCTCCTTGAGCCCCACGAGATGATCCACCTTTCCAGCGAGCGCCGCCTCGGTCAGGACCTTCGTGGTTTCCTGGAAACTTGCGGCCGAGATGAAGCTGGAACTCTGCACGCTCGCCTTCGTGATGCCGAGCAGTTGGACGCTCGCGGTTGCGTGCTTTGGCTTCGTTCCCTTGGCTGGGGTGCCCCCGAGCGCCTCGATCTGGGCATTCGTCTGCTCAAGCACGTCCTTCGGAACGATACTGCCCTCAGCGTACTCGCTATCGCCCTTGCTCGTGATACGGAGACATTCAGTGGCCCGGCTGTTCACCGCCCGGAACTCGAACTTGTCCATGACGCTGCCCGGCAGCAGCGACGTGTCGCCGAC
>JBJTBB010000405.1:0-3561 GCA_046091125.1 Planctomycetaceae bacterium | reverse complement strand
GTCCAGTACGAGATCATCCGGGCGGGCAAGGGCCCGAAGCCACAAGCCGATCAGAATGTCGCCGTTCATTACAGCTGCACCCACCTCGATGGGCGCGAGTTTGATCGATCGGATCCATCGGCGAAGCCCGTGGTCTTTCCGATCAAGTCCGTCATTCCGGGCTGGCAGCAGGTGCTGCCGCTGATGACCGTGGGCTCCAAGTGGCGTGTCGTCGTGCCAGCGGAGTTGGGTTACGGAGCCTTCGGATCCCCTCCCGATATCGAGCCGAACGAGGCGTTGATCTTCGAGATCGAGTTGGTTTCGATCGTTGCCGATGCTCAGGCCGAGTGAATGAGTCGATTCGAGTCCGGCGACTCGTGGGCCGATGGTGAGACATGCTGCCACTGCATTCGACGGCTCCATCATCGCTCGGCGGTGACGGCACGACGCTCCCCCGTCTTGGAAAAGGCCAGGGATCCTCTTCGGCCAGCGACCGACTCGGCCGTGTGATCCAGTCGACCGGGGCCGCATTGGTGGCCGTGATCGTCGCGCTTCCCCAGGGAGCGCAGGCTGTCGACCAATGGGACGCTGCACGCGCACGGATGGTTCGGGAGGACCTCGTGGGTGGAGGGATCGTCGATGCACGCGTGCTGGAATCCATGCGTGCGACCCCTCGCCATGAATTCGTCCCTCTGCCGCAGAGGCCAAGGGCCTATTTCGACATGGCGCTTCCAATCGGCGACAGACAGACCATTTCGGGAACGTTCGTCGTCGCGTACATGACCGAGCAACTCCATCCTCAGCCGACCGATCGTGTGCTCGAAATCGGCACTGGCAGCGGCTACCAGGCGGCCGTCCTCTCGCCACTTGTCCAGACCGTTTACTCGATCGAAATCGAGCCAGGCCTTGGCAGGCGAGCCGCACGGACACTCGAACGGCTTGGATACAAGAATGTCATCACGAAAATCGGCGACGGGTTCGCGGGCTGGCCGGAACACGCGCCGTTCGACAAGATCATCGTGACGTGCTCGCCGGAAAACGTTCCGCAGCCGCTCGTGGATCAACTGGCCGAAGGCGGACGGATGGTGATTCCGGTCGGCGAGCGGTTCGAGCAGTCACTCGTCCTCATGACGAAGTTGGACGGAGTGCTCTCTCGCACCGATCTCGTCCCCAGTCTTTTTGTTCCCATGACCGGTCGGGCGGAGGAGACACGGGCGATCCAGCCTGACGGCGCCCGACCGGAACTTCGCAACGGCGGGTTCGAACAGCTGATGGCCGATGGTGTCACTCCCGCAACCTGGTATTACGGCCGCCAATTCGAGGTTGTTTCGGATCCGACGACTCCAGAAGGCGAGCATCACCTGCGCCTGGAGAATGCGGATGTGGGCAGGCCGGCCCGGCTGTTTCAGGGGTTTCCGGTTGATGGAAGTCTCGTCGGGCGACTTCGAATCACGCTGTCGATCCGTGGCGAGGCTGTCCGTGCGGGTGCATCGGTCAACGAGCAGCCGGCCGTCACGATCGCGTTTTTCGATCATTCCAGAGCTCGTTCCACGACGGCATCCTTCGGAGGATGGCTCGGGACGTTTGAGTGGCGGGAGGAGAGGGGTGATCTCGTCGTTCCGCCATGGTCGAAGGAGGCGATCCTGCAGATCGGCATGCTCGGCGCGACGGGTGTTGTCGAGGTGGATGACGTGAGAATGGTGTCCGTCGGCCGCACGACACAGATTCCACAACCCGATCCGCCGTCGGCTCCAGGTGACTCTGGTGATGGTGAATAGCGAAAACGGCGACTGAACCCCCCTTCCAGCGAAAGAAATTATCCAGCCGTTAAATTCGGACTGCTAGCCTTGAATTGCCCAGACTTCCTATTAGCCTTACCTTTTCAGTCCAAAAGGCTTCCTCCCCTCGCGTTGGGGGAAGGAATCGGCAGGGTGAATACGTTCTCAAGGGGTTCAAACATGATTCGTCAGTGGCACCGAATCGCGGGCGTGGTCGTCTGCGGCGCACTGCTTGCTTCGGGTTGGCAAGCTGAAGCGGGATGGCGACATCGCCATGGATCGTCCGGCGGCAGTTCGGGTGGGAGTTCCGGTGGAAGCTCGGGTGGTAGTTCAGGCGGGTCATACAGTTCGCACGGCTCCTCCGGTGGGTCGTGGGGTTCGCATGGTTCCTCCGGTGGATCGTCGGGCGGTTCATGGGGCAGCCACGGTTCACACGGTCGCCACCGAGTTCGTTACCACTCGTCCGGTGGTTCCTACGGATCGTCCGGTGGTTCGTCTGGGGGCTCGAGCGGTGGGTCATCCGGCGGCTCGTACGGGTCGTACGGCGGCTACACCACGCATGCCTATTCCTCCTCGGCGGTCGTGAGCGACCACGTGGTTGGTGGCTACGAGGTCGCCAGTCCAGTCGCACCGTCCGGCACGCCCGGAGCTGCCGGCACGTCCGAGAAGATCATTTCCGACCGAGTGGTTTCGCCCGCCGAAGGCGCTGGCGAATCGGTTCCGCCGCCGGCTGCCGCGGACGACAAGACGTCGTCGCTCGCCCCGGCCGACGGAGGACTGATCGTGGTCCAGGTGCCGCGCGATGCCAAGGTGTTCATCAACGGCGCCGCAACCACTGCGACCGGATCGGTCCGGCGATACGTCTCGCGGGGCTTCCAGCCCGGCAAGGTGTACGACTTCACCGTCCGCATGGTCGTTGAAAAAGACGGCAGTCCGGTCGAGGTGACCCGAACCGTTTCGCTGTCCTCCGGCGATCGCCAGGAACTGGCGTTCGACGCGGCCGCGACTCGTTCGGTGGCCCGCCCGGCGACTCAGCCAGCGAAGACGTCTCTGACCCTGCGGGTCCCAGCGGATGCGAAGGTGTTTCTGGCCGGTCAACAGACGGCCGCCTCCGGCGAAATCCGCCGGTTTGAAACGGCGGCGCTGGCTCCCGGTCAGACCTGGGAGAAGTACGAGATCCGTGTCATGACCAGCGTCAACGGCGAGGAGCAGACCAGTAGCCGGGTGATCGACCTGGTTGGCGGTGACTCGCTCGATCTGGCTATTTCGCCGGCCCAGGCCTCCTGACGGTCTCGTCCAGATCTGACAGACTGAATAGATGGCGGCCCCCGCGTGGGATGTTCTCCCGCGGGGGCCTCGCCATTTTCATCAAGCAGTCCTCACGTATGTCCTACGCTTCCAAAGAGCGTTCCACTCCGTCAGGGGCCACGCAGGCGCGGAATGAAGCCGGTTGGCCCGGGGGCCTGCGGGTGATCGTCTCGATCGGCATCATCCTGCACCTGTCCGCGGTGCTGATCGCGCCACTCGCTGGGCCGCCACCGGCGACGCTGCTGGCGAATCGGCTGATTCAGCCGCTGAGGCCCTACATCGGTCTTCTATACCTCGGTCACGGCTACCGTTTTTTCGCTCCCGATCCAGGCCCGGGGCATTCCATCACTTTTTCGGTGACGCGCACCGATGGCGGGGTCGTGACCGGCGTCGTCCCCGACCCGGTCCGCGACCGTCCGCGGCTCTTCTACCACCGCCGCTTCATGGTCAGCGAGAAGATCGCAGCCTTGATTCCTCCCGCCGACGCACCTGCAGC
>JBJTBB010000404.1:0-4446 GCA_046091125.1 Planctomycetaceae bacterium | reverse complement strand
CAGTCCTCCACCGTGAGACCCTCGAGGTCGCCCACAAGCACTTCGAGGCTGCCGGAGGCGTGCCGCGAGGTTGCGCTCGACGAGTCTCACCTCGATTACGCGGCAGTCATCGTCAACAACGAGTCCTGGCGGGACCAGTTGGCGGCCGTGCCCTTCGAGCGGCGGCTGCTGCTGATGCCAAAGTGCCTGCGGGAGGAAAATCGCTGCCCGGCCCCCTTCGACGAGTTTGGTCTGTTGTGCAAACAGTGTGGCCTGTGCTCGATCCAGGATTTCCAGGCCGAGGCCGAACGGCTGGGCTATGCGGTGCTCGTCGCCGAGGGATCGGCACTCGTCATGGCGATGATCCAGACCGGTCGCATCGAGGCGATCGTCGGCATCAGTTGCATGCCCGTGCTCGAGACGACGTTTCCGCACGTACTCGATGCGGCGATTCCCGCCGTCGCCGTGCCGCTCCTGCAGGACGACTGCATCGACACCGCCGTCGACGTCGACTGGGTCTGGGACTACATCCACCTCGAGACGGCGGACCGTGCGCGAAGGCTGGACCTCGGCGGACTGCACGAGCGCGTGCGCGGATGGTTCGAGCCAGGAGCGATTGACGCCCTCCTCGGACAGGCGGACGGGCACGCCGAACGCGTGGCCCGCGAGTGGCTGGCGATCGGTGGTCGCCGCTGGCGGCCCTTCCTGGCCGCCGCCGTCCATGGGGCCCTCGCACCCGAGGAGTCGGAGGGGGATGCCGTCCGGCGGATCGCGCTGGCCGTGGAGTGCTTCCACAAGGCCTCGCTCGTCCACGACGACATCGAGGACGGGGATCTCGAACGGTATGGCGAGCCGACGCTCTGCGGAGCGCACGGCGTACCGGTCGCGCTCAACGTCGGCGATCTCCTCATCGGCGAGGGCTATCGATTACTGGCGGAGTCGGGCCTTCCGGCGGATCGCATCAGAGATGCCGTTCGCGAGGCATCGCGTGCCCAACGGCTGCTCTGTCGCGGTCAGGGATCCGAACTGGCCTGGACACGTTCCCCAGAGCCGCTGGCGAGCCGTCAATTGCTCGAGATCTTCAGACTCAAGACCTCTCCGGCCTTCGACGTGGCACTTCAGTTGGCGGCCATCGCGGCTGGAAGAGGCGGTGAACTGGCAGATTCCCTGCGGGTCTACAGCGATGCGCTCGGTATCGCCTATCAGATCCGAGACGACCTCGAGGATCTTCTCGACGACTCAGGATTGGAACGGTTGGGCGGGGCGGGAGCGTCCGTCGACGCGGCGGCCGGGCGGCCTGTCCGACCGAGCATCGTGTTGGCGATCGCGGCCGAGCGGGCCCGAGGGGCTGATCGCGAGAGGCTGCGAGCGGTGGCGGCCGGTGGCGAGCATCCGGACGCCACGCCGGCGAGGCTCCGCGAGGCGATCCGCGAGTCGAAGGCCGACGAGAAGGCGAGGCTTCTCCTCGAGGGATACAAGGAGGAGGCGCTGCGGGCGCTCGACGGACTGTCGGACGCGACGCTCAAGGGTCTCCTGCGACGCCTGATGGCCAAAATCTTCAGCACGCTCGCCTTCGAGGGTTATTGCCGTGAGCACGAGATGGCCGCACGTCCGGCCGCCGTCGAACGAGCGACGTCCGCACTCCCATGAGCCGCCGCCTGCAATTGCTGCAGGTGGCGAGGCTCGCTCGGAGGTCGCTGGGCGAGTCGAGCGATCTCGTGCGACGATATCTGGAATCAATCGAAGCGCCGTGCGGCGGCTACTTCGATCGTGTGGGACGGGCCGACCTCTATTACACGTCGTTCGCTCTCGACGCGCTCGCGGCGGTGGACGCGAGCCCCGGTGGGGAATCGGCCGATCGGACCGTGTCGTTCCTTCGCCGCCACGGGGACGGTGAGGGACTCGACCTGCCCCATCGAGGCTGCCTCGCGAGGGCGTGGGCGTCCTTTCCCGGCCGTCTCGATCCCGAGTGTCGCGGCCGGATCGTCGATCACATCAATCGACAACGTGCCGCTGACGGCGGCTATGCCACCCGCACCGGCTCCGCCAGGGGGACGGCCTATGGAAGTTTTCTGGCCGTCAACGCACTTGCCGACCTGGGCGTGCCGATCGCCGAGGGTTCCACGGAGGCCGAGTCGATCGTGGCCTCCATCCTGTCGCTCCGCAGTGCCGACGGCGGTTGGTCGAACGAGCCGGATCGTCCCGAGGGCTCCACGACCGCGACCGCCTCCGCTGCGGCGGTGCTCGCGAGCCTCGGCCGGCGGGTGCCCGACGAGGCGATTAGCTGGCTCCTCGGGCGTTTCCATCCCGCCGGCGGATTCACGGCTGCTCCGGAAACACCGCTCCCCGATCTTCTCTCGACGGCGGTGGCCGTGCATGTGCTCGACCTTGCCGGAGCCGATTGGCGGCATCTGCGAGAGGGTGTGCTCGACTTCCTCGACACGCTCTGGACGGCCGACGGCGGCTTTCACGGGTCATGGGCGGACGATCACCCCGACGCCGAATACACCTATTACGGGCTCGTGGCACTTGGCCACGCGAGTGTATGACTGCATCGATTCTCCGGTCGGAGGCCTTCGATCGAACACGGCGAACGCTGATCGATCGCCTGCTCGGCATGCGGAACGACGCCGGCCACTGGACCGGCACGTTGAGCTCGAGCGCCCTTTCGACGGCGACGGCGATCACGGCACTCGGGCTCGTGGAGGCCTCCCGTCACGCCATCAGGATCGCGTCGGGCGCGAGATGGCTCGTGGAGACTCAGTGTCTCGATGGCAGTTGGGGCGACACGCCCGTCTGTCGAGGCAACCTCTCCACGACGCTGCTGGCCTGGGGGGCCCTGTCGATGGTGCGCAGGCGGCGTGGCGAAGAACGTGATGCCGCCATCGAATCAGCAATCGCCCGAGCCGAGTCGTGGATTCAGTTGCGAGCCGGCGGGCTCGAAGACCGGCACGTGGCCGACGCGCTCGAGAGGGTGTATGGACGCGATCGCACCTTCGCCGTGCCCATCCTCACGATGCTCGTGCTCTGCGGCTGCTTCGGCGATCCTCGGGATGGATCCGCCTGGACGCGGGTGCATCGCCTGCCGTACGAACTCGCGGCGCTTCCGCAGTCCTGGTTTCGCATGGTCGACATGCAGGTGGTGAGCTATGCGCTGCCGGCGCTGAGCGCGATCGGTCAGGTTCGCGAGTCCGCGGGAACGGTCGGCGGCCTGCGAGGGCTCCTGCGACGGCTCTCGCGGGAGCGGACGCTGCGGACATTGGCGGCGATCCAGCCGGCGGGCGGTGGATACCTGGAGGCGACGCCCCTGACCTCGTTCGTGACCATGAGCCTCGCCGGCATGGGCCTCGTCGATCACGAGGTCGTGCGGGAGGCCGTGAGTTTTCTCGCTGGCTCGATGCAAACGGACGGTTCCTGGCCGATCGACACGAACCTCGCCACCTGGGTCACCACCCGATCGATCGCGGCGCTGGCCGCGGGGGGACGACTGGGGGAGCGGTTGAGCCCCCTCGAGCGTCAGCGTCTCCGCCACTGGCTACTCGCCCAGCAGTGGCAGGCCGTCCACCCCTATACCGGTGCGGCTCCCGGTGGCTGGGCGTGGACCGATCTGCCCGGCGGAGTTCCCGACGCCGACGACACGAGTGGCGCGATCGTGGCGCTGGCCAACCTCGAAGCGCCGGAACGAAGGGAGCTACCCGACGAGGTTCGACTGGCCGGATCAGCGGGCCTTTCGTGGCTGGCAGGGCTGGCCAATCGGGATGGCGGTCTTCCCACGTTCTGCCGTGGCTGGGGACGGCTGCCATTCGACACGTCCTGTGCCGATATCACCGCGCATGCGATTCTCGCCGCCGGAATGTGGCAGGATCTCACCTCCGTCGAAACCCCCGCCACCAAGCGACTTCTCGCCGCCGCGCGACGGTTTCTCGCCACGGCGCAGCGATCGGACGGGTCGTGGGTGCCGCTGTGGTTCGGCAACGAGCGTCAGGAACCAGCCCAGGAAAACCCGGTGTATGGAACGAGCCGCGTGCTCGTCGCCATCGATGAACAGCGAGCGATCGACTGGCTCACGGGGGCCATCGGAGCCGACGGTGGATTTGGTGGCGATCGCGGTCTCGAGCCGTCGATCGAGGAGACGTCCCTCGCGGTCGAGGCGCTTGCGAGGGTGGCGGAGCACTCACCTGATGTGACCAGGCTGTCGCCATCCCGTGCGGCGAGGATGGAGAAGGCTCGAGCGGCGGTCGAGGCGGGAGTCCGATGGCTCGTGGAACGAACCGACGAGGGCTCGAGGCTCGAGTCCGCACCGATCGGCCTCTACTTCGCAAAGCTCTGGTATTCCGAGGAGACCTATCCGCCGGCATTCATGCTCGCCGCCCTCGAGCGTGCCTCACGACTCGTGCCCGCCCGTTGACCCTGAGCCGCGAGAGAGCCCGGCGAGATCGACCGAGGGGAGGGACACGTCCCCTCCGG
>JBJTBB010000403.1:0-4409 GCA_046091125.1 Planctomycetaceae bacterium | reverse complement strand
AGAACCCTGCGACCGACTCGGGCGATGCCAACCCAGCCGCGGCGACCGAGGGATCGAACACGGAGCAATCGACTCCATCGGAAGCCTCCGATTCCCCGGGAGAAAAAGCGGAGGGGGCCGGTGCGGCTCGGGAGAAGCGATCCCCATTCCGTTTCGTCGCCGACTCCGACGCGAGCACGCAGCCGACGACGGAAGGCCCCGCCGACTCGGAGTCCACCGACACGGCAACGACTGTTCCCGCCGGTGGCGGTGCTTCGGAGAACGCGAACGAAGGCGAGCAGAAGGCCGGTGACACCTCGACTCCCGAACCTTCGTACGAGCCACTCGAAACGGTTCGTGACCGTATCCGCGACGATTTGGCACGCGGCAAAGTGGCCGCCCGCATCGAGGCCATCTTTTCTGCCGTCCAAGCCGACGTCGCGAGGTACTCCGAGGATCTCGCCCTGTGGCGGGCCAGGGGGGAAGGGGAGGAGACCATGCCTCGGCGGCCCGACATCGACGCCATCGCCAAGGCCCAGGGGCTGGAGGCGGGGCGCACTGGCGTGGTCGATCCGATCCAGGCATCGGACCTCTCCGGCATCGGCGAGAGTTTCGCCTTCGTCTCCGATCCTGGCAGCCGATTCGGCATGCGTCAGCAGTCCTGGCTCGAATCGATGTTCGCCAACGAAAACACCTTCCGTCCCGTCGTCACCGACGGTGCCGAGGGCAACCGATACCTGTCCTGGAAGGTGACGGACGAACCGGAGCACACACCGTCGTTCGATGCGGCCAGGGAGACCGTTGAGAAGGTCTGGCGGAACGTGGAAGCGAGAAAACTCGCGTTGGAGAAGGCCAGGGCGTTGGTCAACGCGGCCGGTGGCGGGCAGGAACGTTCGAGCGAACCGCTCGTGGCGTCGCTCACCGGAAAGGAGGGCGTCGAGATGCTGCAGGCGGGGCCATTCACGTGGCTGGATCAGGGCATGGTCGCGTTCGGCGGCCGACCGCAGGTTTCCAAGGTTCCAGGGCTCGAATCACCTGGAGACGAGTTCATGCAAACCGTCTTCGGGCTCGACGCGGGCGGACTGGGTGTGGCCTTCAACGAACCGCAGACGGTGTGCTACTGCATCCGCCTCGTTTCACTCACGCCCGACGAGGATGCGCTTCGAACGCGATTCCTGGAATCGACTCGAGATCAGGGGCGGCTGTCAGCCGTCACCATGCGGGACTTCACTACGAGTTACCGCGACTGGATCCGGAGCCTTGACCGGAAGTACGCGGTCAACTGGACGCGGCCGCCGCGAGAGGGACGCTGAACGTCGCCGCTCGCGTCGACCGGAAGGGATCCAGTTCCCGTCGACGCCATCGGGCGGAGCCGAGAGCCGGTCTTGGCGAGTCCCGCACCGGGCGCTCAACTCCGGCGGGGTTTGAGCAGGATGAGCGCGAGCGGTGGGAGCGTGAGTTCCAGGTGAGCCGGACGGCCGTGATGCGCCTGAGGGCGTGCCTCGAGCCCGTGGCCGTTGCCGACGTTCGTTCCTCCGTAGAACGCTGAGTCCGTATTGAGGATCTCGTCGTAGACACCTTCCCGGGGCACACCCAGACGATAGCCATTTCGGGGCACCGGCGTGAAATTGCAGCAGGCGACGATGAAGTCTTCGGGGTCCCTGGCCTTGCGTACGAACGACAGCACGCTGTCCTGCCAATTGTGGCAGTCGATCCATTCGAATCCCTGACCGTCGAAGTCACATTCGTGCAGGGCCGGCTCACGGCGGACGACGGCGTTCAGGTCGGCGAGCGTTTTTTGGATGCCCCGGTGCGTGTCGTAGTGCAGGAGATGCCACTGCAGGCTCTCGTCGAAATTCCACTCGTGCCACTGGCCGAACTCTCCCCCCATGAACAGCAGCTTTTTGCCAGGGTGCGCCCACATGTAGCCGAACAGAAGTCGCAGGTTGGCGAACTTTTGCCACAGGTCACCCGGCATCTGGTCGAGCAGCGACCGCTTGCCGTGCACGACCTCGTCGTGCGAGAGCGGCAGCATGAAGTTCTCATGGAAGGCGTAGATGAGACTGAAGGTCAGTTCGTCATGGTGGTACTTGCGGTGGACCGGATCATGCCGCATGTACCGCAGCGTGTCGTTCATCCAGCCCATGTTCCACTTCAGGCTGAAGCCGAGGCCGCCCGTGTAGGTAGGACGTGACACGCCACCCCATGCGGTCGACTCCTCTGCGATCGTGAGGATGCCGGGAAAGTGTGCGTGAGTCTGGATGTTGAACTGTTTGAGGAACTCGATCGCCTCAAGGTTCTCGCGGCCGCCAAAACAGTTGGGGGCCCACTCCCCCTCATTGCGGCTGTAGTCGAGATACAGCATCGACGCGACCGCATCGACCCGCAGGCCATCGATGTGATAACGATCCAACCAGAACAGCGCCGACGACACGAGGTAGTTCGACACCTCGTTGCGGCCGTAGTTGAAGATCATGGTCCCCCAGTCGGGGTGCTCCCCCTTCCGCGGATCCTCGTGCTCGTAGAGCGCCGTGCCGTCGAATCGACGCAACCCATGGGCGTCGCGGGGGAAGTGGGCCGGTACCCAGTCGATGATCACGCCGATGCCGGCCCGGTGAAAGGCGTCGACCAGCGACATGAAGGCCTGCGGCGGGCCGAATCGGCTCGTCGGTGCGAAAAGGCCGATCGTCTGGTAGCCCCAACTTGCCGACAGGGGGTGCTCGGTCGGCGGCAGGAACTCGACATGGGTGAAGCCCATCTCAACGCAGTAAGGAACCAGTTCGCGCTCCAGATCGGCGTAGGTGAGCCAGCGGCAGGGGGCGTCGCCGGGCCGCCGCCAGCTCCCCAGATGCACCTCGTAGATCGACATCGGGGCGTCGAGCGAGTTGTTGCGATCACGGGATCGCATCCATTCCTGGTCGCGCCATGCGTAGGCGGACAAATCGACGACACATGAGGCGGTGCGGGGCGGGATCTCGGCCCCGAAGCCGTAGGGGTCGGCCTTCTCCGTGGCGACTCCGCCGGCGGTGACACGATACTTGTAGAGGTCGCCCGGTCCGACACCGGGAATGAAGAGTTCCCAGATGCCCGACGGGATTCGTTTGTGCATGGCATGCACGCGTGCGTCCCAGCCGTTGAAACTCCCCACCACGCTGACGCTCTCGGCGTTGGGGGCCCAGACGGCGAAATTCACACCCCTGACGCCGTCGAGCGAGCAGACCTGACCACCGAGCTTCTCATAGCTCCTCCAGTGGCGGCCCTCGCCGATCAGGTGCCGGTCGAAATCGGTCAGCATAGGCTCGAAGGCGTAGGGATCGTGGACCTCCCGACGGTGTCCCGATTCGTCGAGATAGCGGAGGCGATACCGTCCGCCCCTGGGCCGCTCCTGGTGCGACCCCGTTCCGTCCCGGGGAAGCATCGCCTCGTACAGCCCAGCGGCATGCGTGCGACGCATGGGGCTGCTCTCGGCAAACCCCTCGCGTTCCCGCACGATCCACGCCCGACGGGCACCGGGAAGGAACGATCGCACGCGGTGAACCCATCCACCGCTGACGCCGTCGCGTTCCGCGGGCTGGGGACCCAGCAGGCGGCGGGGGTCGCACAGCCGCCCGGCCAGCAGCGAGGCGAGATCAGCGAGTTCGACCTGGTGCATGCGGTCAGCCTGGGCCGGTTCTGGGGGCATCGACTGGGAAGCGTGGAAAGGCGTATCGGCATGGCCGAGTTCCCGGGTGGAGGGGCCGTGGGACGACCGGACCACATGGTATCGTCGTCATGCCGGGAGCGTCCGGCGCGACGTGAACGACCAATCGCCCGCAACCGGTCATGCACCGAATCCGAGGTTTCGAGCGGTTTGCTCCGGTTCCCCGGCGGATTGAACTGCCGGATGGCCCCATGACCGTCTGGAAACCTCCCGATATCGAGTCCCTCATCGATCTCGAGGCCTTTGAACGGGATGAGCGAATTCCCTACTGGGCGGATGTCTGGGAATCGGCGATCGTCCTGGCGGAGGAACTGAGCATGCTCGAAGCTGCGGGCCGCACGCTCCTCGAGTTGGGCTGCGGCCTGGGGCTGCCGGCACTCGTGGCCGCCCGGAAAGGGTTTTTGGTCACCGCCACCGACTACGAACAGCCCGCGCTCGAGGGGCTCGTCTATACCGCCGGACTCAACGACGTGCCCTGTCCTGAGACCAGGATCGTGGATTGGCGCAACCCTCCCGATGACCTCGGTCGCCATGATCTCGTCGTCGCCGCGGATGTGCTCTATGAGCGACACCACCCGGCGGCTCTCGCCGGCGTGCTCCTGCGCAGCCTCGAGCCAACGGGGGAGGCGATCGTCGCCGACCCCTGTCGCCAGGTGGCGGGTGCCTTTCCGGCCGCCTGCCATGCCGCGGGACTCACGATGGAAAAGACTCCGGCCCGGCGGCCCCATGG
>JBJTBB010000402.1:0-6153 GCA_046091125.1 Planctomycetaceae bacterium | reverse complement strand
CCGCCGCCACCGCCGCCACCGCCGCCACCGCCATCGGCGGGGCCCTATGAATCGAACGACTCCACCGTCACGGCGGCTCCGCTGTCGATCATCGGGGGTACGTCGATCGTGACGGCGACGATCGGTGACGGGGCGTACGGTGCAGCGGACGTCGACTTCTTCGCAGTGACGCTCGCAGCGGGGTCGACCTTCACGGTCGATGTTGATGCACAGTCGCTCACGACGCCATCCACTCTTGACTCGTTCGTACGCGTGTTCAATGCGGCCGGAGTGCAACTGGCTGCCAATGACGACTCCGCTGGATCGCTTGACAGCTACGTGTCCCTCACGGTGTCCTCGAGTGGCACCTACTACATCGGCGTTTCCGCCTACGGCAACAGCCAATACTCCCCGGCCGTCGCGGGGAGCGGGATCGCCGGAACGACCACCGGGGAGTTTCGTCTCAGACTGACGGCGACCGCACCGCCTGCCCCGACGGTGACTGCCGACATCCTCGACGTGTCGCCCGATCCCCGCTCGACGGCGGTGGAGGGGGTGATCGTGACCTTCAGTCTTGCGGTGACCGGCTTCGATTCGAGCGACCTTGTACTCACGCGCGATCGCACCCCGGTCACTCTCTCCGGGGTCACCGTCACGTCGACCGACGGCATGCGATGGACTGTGGCGGGACTCGCAGAGGCTACGACCACCGTCGGTGCCTATGTCCTCACGCTGAACGCCGCCACGAGCGGTATCGTCTCGAGAGATGGCGCGTCGCTTGTGAACAACGTGAGCGACTCCTGGACGACGACCGCCGCACAGCTCACCGATGCCGGTGATACGTTGTCGACGGCGGCGGCGATCTCGGCTGGCAGCGGCAGCGTCCGCCTTTCCGGACGCGTCGGCGACGGATCCCATGGCAGCCGGGACGTCGATCTCTACGGTTTTACGCTCGCCGCCGGGCAGCGCATCACCGTCGACGTCGATGCCCGCTCGCTCGCTGGATCGTCGACACTCGACAGTTACCTGCGGGTCTTTGACTCTGCTGGGCGGCAGGTAGCCTTCAATGACGATGCCAACGGTTCTCTCGACAGCTTCCTCACCTTTACCGCCCGTTCGGCGGGAACGTACTACGTGGGCGTGTCCGGATACGGCAACGCCATCTACAGCGCCACCCGTGCCGGTTCGGGCCGACCAGGATCGACTGGCGTGTACCAGGTACAGTTCGACCTCGCCGCCGCGCCAGGATCGAACACCGGCACGAGAGCCATGGGGTTCCGTGACTCCAGCACATCCACGTCCGCCTGTGCCTCCGCCTTCGCGATGTACGGTGCTAACTGGCAGGGTGCCCTGCCGTCAGCGGTGGGGATGGATGTCACCGGACCGCGGAGACCAACTGGACGCGTTCGCTAGGGGCTGGTGACGCATTCCCGCCAACAGTGGCTTTTGCCCATGGCGGAACCATGTCGATCAGCGATTCGTGCGCCGATCGACGAGGCCGTCCATTTCGGGGACGAGTCCCATGACGACCGCCGCCACGGCCCAGGCGTCGGCCTCGGCACATGAGTCTGCCCGAACGCTCCACGAGCCGACCGCAACGACGGGGCGACCGGAGCGTGGATCGACCGGCGAGCGACCGGGCCTGACGGTCGACGTTGCGACCGCCTCGCCGTCCGTGAGCATCACGACCCGATCCGAGCCGACCGTAACGCTCCAAGCCGATTCATCCGCACGCCGGCCCCAGGCTCTCGCCTCGCCGCCGAGCACGACGAGGTGGCCAAGCGATCCGAGTGCTCGCAGTCGCTCGCCGATCCGGTCCACCGCATAGCCGGGCCCGATCCCGGAAAGGTCGATCGTCACCCCGTCGTGTCGCTTGCGCATGCTCGGGAACATCGACCGGTCGTCACCATGATCGGCTGCACGCCATTCGACAAGATCCATGCCGACGAGTGACCGAGCACCATCGATCGCCTCATCTCCCGGAGCGGACACCGGGCCGCTCGCCCACAGGCGGACAAACGGCGCAGCGGTCGGATCGAAGGCTCCGTCTGAGGCGTCGTGCACGCGCCTCGAGACGTGCAGAATCTCCACGAGGTCGTGCCCCACCTCCACCCACTCACCGGCAAGGGCACGATTGAAACGGGACGCATCGGAATCGCTTCGCCAGGTACTCAGGGCCATGTCGAGTCCGCGGAGCAGTTCCTCCACCTCACGATGGACTTCCCCAGTCGAGTAGCCTGGAATGTCTGCCGCCAGCACGACCCGATAGGTCGTACCGAACGCCGCGCCAACGAAGGTCACCGCGGCTTCCGTGACAACCGGCCGGATTACGACGGCCACGGCCGCCGCGACGAGGACCGCTCGTCCGACTCTATGCGCAAGACCATCCATCATCCACCCGCCAGCCACATGAGGATCGCGACGACGAGGCAACCGAGGAGCAGCCAGTCCCGCCATGTGATCCGATCGCTTCGTCGATGGAGACGCACATGATCGAGGAGTGCACCGGTTGGGCAGCCATGGCGGCAGTAGGCCATGGGCCGCATCGCCGAGAAGACCAGACTCACGAGGGCGAGGACGAGCACCCCGCCGCCGGCGACGGACGGCAGCCAGGCATCGAAGGGTTCGAGATCCACGAGTGCGATCGGCCAGTCGAGCACGTTGGCGAGGAGAGCGACCGCGACGAGCATCCATGGCAGCGACGCAAGCATACCCTTCCACATCCAGGAACCTCGGCGGTCGAGCGCAACGGCACCACCACCCGCCCACATGGGACGACGGCGCGATCGTGAGCGATCGGCATCCTGCCACCGCCGTGCGATTGGCACGAGCAACTGCTGGACAGCTCCATGCGCACAGAGGTGGGAACAGTAGACGTTGCGGCGGGCGGTCGCCGGCAGCACGATCGACACCGTCGTCAGCACGATCAGCACTGTCGCACCCGCCGGCACGCCCTCCTTCACCCATCCCCAGACCTGTGCCTGCGAGAGCAGGGCGCCTGCACCCAGCCCGAGGTAGCCGATCACGACCACCGGTAGGGCGTATCGCCCGAACCAGCCGCCCCGCAGCCGCGTGAAGGCGGTCAGGAGCCCCACCAGCACCACTCCGATCGCCCCCCACTGCGGCCCCTCGATCCTTCCGAGGAATTCCGCTGGCCCGACGCGTCGAGTGGCGACGCGATTTGCGACGTGCGTTTCAATCGCCTCGAGGATCCCCTTCTCGACAGCCTGGCTCGTCATGGTCGCACCGCTGACCCCCTCCACGCCGTGGTGATCGGCGTCCAATCCCGCGAGCGACTCGATCGTCATGCCACGCCACAGCCCCTGAAAGCGACGGTCGTCGCGGACGTATCCCACATAGGGTTCGTTGTCGAAACTCTCAAGCACGGCGATCCCACAGATTCGGCCACCGGTGTCGAAACCCACGATCGCATCAGTGGGGCCCTGGTACCCGATGACCCGGTCCGCGGCTGGGCTCGTGCGGATCACGAAGCCCAACGGCACGCCGGTGGCGTCGGCGACGCGAATCACGGCGGCATCACCAGCATCGGCCTCGATCGTCGCCGCCCCGGGAAAGACCAGCCTCACGTCGGATAGCGCCGCACCTCCCGGGAATCGACTCGAAGGGGCCCCGCCACCGAGCCGCAGGGCGATCGCCTCCCGGATCGCGAGGCTCGTGAGCGTAGCGCCAGCGACGGCATCCGATTCGGAGCGGGGGCCGACCTCGCCGAGCGACTCGAGTGATCGCCTATTGAACGACTCGAGGAATTTGCGGTCATCCTCGACGGCCCGCACGTGGTCTCTGGTGTCGCGACTCGTGAGGATCTCGATGCCCACGACCATGAGTGCCTCGTCACAGACGATAAGCAGATCAGTCGGTCCTGAGAAACCGATCGCCGCATCGCCCTGCGGACTCGTTCGCAGGGCGACACCGACGACACGGCCATCTTCTTCCAACAATTCGAGGCCACCGGCCACGGCGGCAGATTGATCACCGAAACGGACGGCCTGCGGTCGGTGACGCCGCACGGCCTCGAGCACGGCTGGGCGATCGAGCGGAAGGGCCCCGACGAGTTCGAGGCGTCGCGAGTGAATCGCGTGGACGACACAGGCGATCGCCGCAAGCACACCCAGTCGCGTTAAATGAACCAGAATCGCGCGAAGGGTCATCCGTTCGGATTCCACGAATCGACACTGCAAGGTGTCATGGGCCCCGTTGCCGGACTCGTGCGCATCATGGCACCGGCACGAGCAGGACTGCATCGGCGTGGGCGTTGCCCTTCGCGCCCTCGGTACCGATCACGACCACGCAGGCGTCTCCCTTGTTGAGTCGCACCCTGCCCGCCGATCCGAAGCCTTCCAGCGGCGCGGGCTTCCGCATGTCGAACCGAAGGCTCGAGCGTCCCTCGGCCGTTTCGACGGTGACCGGCACGGCGCTGCCCCGATTCTCGTGGGACTGCCAGGCGACGAGAACGTCGTACGAGCCTGTCGCCGGAGCGCGCAGCTCGAAGCGTGCCGAGGCACCGGAGTCGCCGCCAGCGTAGTGA
The DNA here is from genome assembly GCA_046091125.1 of Planctomycetaceae bacterium. GTDB lineage: Bacteria > Planctomycetota > Planctomycetia > Pirellulales > UBA1268 > UBA4655. Next base: position 1,628 of record JBJTBB010000402.1, on the reverse strand, counting down.
TAGCCGTGGCCGACATATCCTTTCAGCCCCGATCCCTCGGTCCACGTCCCCTCACGAACTGCCTCGCGGTCATCGCGGACCACCGCCGATCGCTCGCGGGCCAGCGCAGCCGGGTCGATTCCCGTCGGAGGACCGTCGGGGCCCGCGATCGGCAGCGCGTCGGCCGGAATCTCGATCGGGGCGGTCGGTGTTGTCCGGCGGGCCTTTCCTGGCAGCTGCAGGAGTTCGTGCATCTCCGCCCAGTGCTCCTCGTACACACCCCGCGGCGTCGTATCGTGCCTGATCGCGACGCTCGCCGCCTTGCCCACCACCTCCCCCATCATGCCGCAGGTTTTCATGACGCGGACGGTGCCGAGCGCCTCGTGCGTGACGGAGATGCAACGCCCAGCCATGAACAGATTCTCGACGTCCTTGGAATAGAAGCAGCGGTAGGGAACGGGATAGCCGAAGGTGCGGTCGACCCGGGCATCGAACTTCGCGATCGAAATGAAGGGGTTGTCAGGAAATTTCTTGGCGTATTCCTCCTTCGGATAGTGGAGGTCGATCGACCATGTCGAGGGCACACAGCCGTCCGGAAAATCCCGCTTGGAGACAATGTCGTCCTGTGAAAGGACGACGTCGCCGAGGATCCGCCGGCTCTCACGCGGTCCGCCGACGAAGGCCACCCAGGTGAGGCGGGCACTTCGATGCTCGGCCGCACCATCGCCATTTTTCATCGCGTTCCAGGCGCCGAAAATCGCCCGCAGGTTCCAGTCGCGGATTCCCTCCGCATCTCCAAGTGGATCCTTGTCGAACCCGCTCTCCCAGAACCACTGTCCGTGATGGTCGCGCGGGTAGGGGAAATCATCCATGGTCAGCGGCAGCGCCCAGCGCGTTTCGGGAAAGCTCTGGGGTGCATCCGCCTCCTCCCAGGCCCACATGTTGCTCATCCCCATCCGCCCCTTGGGCTCCATCACGGTCGATGCACCGCACAGATGCCCGATCGTGGCGTGACCGGTGGCGTCGCAGAAGAATCTGCCCGTGATCCGACTCTCGCGGCCGGATCGCGTGTCGAGCGTCCGAACCGCCGTGATGCGACCGCCCGCTCGGTCCACCGCGAAAGCGTGCGTGCCGAGCATGAGGTCGATCGAAGGCTCGGCTCGCACGATCCGCTCCTTCTTGCCGTCCTCGAACTCTTCGAAGGTGCCGGGGCTCTTGGTGGCGTGGTCGCAGAACTCCTCCACGATCTCGCCGATCCGCGGATACTTCCCTCGCCGGATGAGTCCCTGTGCCCAGACCCGGACCTCGCTCGACCCGTTGCCGCCGAGCACCGGCCGGTCCTGAATGAGTGCCACCGTGAGCCCCATGCGAGCCGCGGACAGGGCCGCACCCATACCCGAGTAGCCTCCGCCGACGACGACGAGGTCGTAGGGGCCCCGTGTGTCAGGCTCCTCTGGACGCCCCAGGGCCTTCCGCCGCCAGCCCGCTAGCACGAGCGAATCGTTCGGCGGCGGCGACGAGTCTGTCGTGAGCACGATGCAGTCGCAGCGGCCGTCGAAGCCCGTGAGGTCGTGAAGCGCGAGCGTGACGTCGCCGGCGGGGAGCGTCACGGTGCCCCCCGGCTGCCAGCCCCAGGTCGCCCCCTCCGT
>JBJTBB010000401.1:0-3396 GCA_046091125.1 Planctomycetaceae bacterium | reverse complement strand
GGCTTTGCGATCGCGATGACGGTGAGATCGACGGCTTCGAACTCGCCGACGCCGCGGGCGTCTGGTGGACCGCCCGCGCCAGGATCGATGGCACGACGGTGGTGGTTACCGCCGATGGCGTGAGCGCCCCGACGGCCGTCCGATACGGATGGGCCGCTCATCCGGAATGCGATCTCGTCAACGCGGCCGGCATGCCGGCGTCCCCCTTCCGTGTCACCCTGAGGGCTCCGGCTGATGGCGGTGTGTCGGTCGGGCGACGACCGACGGCGTCGGGTCGCAGGCCAGATCGGCCCAACGTGCTCGTGATCTATTCCGATGACCATGGCTGGGCCGATCTCGGCGTTCAGGGCATCGATCCGAACGTCCGGACACCGCATCTCGATCGACTCGCCCGCGACGGTGTGCGGTTCACGCGAGGCTACGTCTCCGCTCCGCAGTGCGTCCCGTCACGGGCCGGACTGCTCACCGGCCGTTATCAGCAGCGGTTCGGCGTCGAGGACAACAATCACGGGCCGCTGCCCCTCGGTGAGCGGACCATCGCGGAACTGCTGGCTCCCGCAGGCTACACGAGCGGTTGGGTTGGCAAGTGCCACCTCGACATCGGCGGCAGCAAGCGGACTGGCGAGGGGTACCGTCTCCTCAACGACCACATGCCGCAGCACCAGGGCTTCTCCGACTACTTCCGCGGTGAGATCAATCACTTCTTCGCATCGCACGACCCTTCCGGTCGTCCATTTCCTGACGCCCCGCGTCGTGTGACCGATGGTCGATGTCGCATCGAGGTGCAAACGGAGGCAGCCCTCTCCTTCCTCGATCGCCGTGCCGGCTCGCCCGGCGATCCCTGGTTCCTGTATCTCGCTTGGTATGCGCCGCACGTGCCACTCGAGTCGCCCGAGCCATGGTTCAGCCAAACGCCCGAGTCGTTGCCGACGAAGCGGCGGCAGGCGCTCGCGATGATCGCCGCGATGGACGACGGCCTGGGACGCATCCGCGAGAGGCTGCGGACGATGGGCGTCGCGGAAGACACGCTCATTTTTTTCGTCGGTGACAACGGGGCGCCGCTGGGCAGCGTCTGGAATGGATCTTCGAACGGCCCGCTCGCGGGCCAGAAGGGCATGGTGGCCGAGGGGGGCGTCCGTACGCCGTTCGTCGCGGCCTGGCCCGGCACATGGCCCGCCGGCACGACCTGCGACCATCCGGTGATCAACCTCGATGTCGCTGCAACGGCGGTTGCCGCCGCGGGGCTGGCCCCCGACGTCACGCTCGACGGCGTGGACCTGTCCCCTTTCGTGACGGGTCGAGATGCGAACGCTCCGCACGAGCGTCTTTTCTGGCGATGGGAGTCGCAGGCCGCCGTTCTGGAGATGCCATACAAGTTGATCATGCTCGGGGGCCATCCGCCGATGTTGTTCGACGTCACCGATCCGGCGGGCGAGCACCACGACCGCGACCTGTCCGATCGACATCCCGAGATCGTCTCGCGGCTCCGCGCCAAGCTCGAATTGTGGGCGGCGGACCTCGAGCCGCCGGGGCTGCCCACGTCGTCGTCGGGAACCAGGCATCATGAGCGGCTTTTCATCGAGCATCACCTCGCGACCTTCGACGGACCGCCGCCAAATCAGGTCGTCCTCGAGGGCCCTGCGACCGCCTCTGTGTCAGCGCGGAGGCCGAACATCGTCCTCTTCCTCGTCGACGACATGGGGTGGATGGACTCTTCACCCTACGGCTCCCAGTACCACAGGACGCCCAACATCGCGAGGCTCGCTCGTCAGGGAATGCGCTTCACGCGGGCGTACGCTCAGCCGTTGTGTTCGCCCACCCGGGCGAGCCTTCTCACGGGCAAGAACGCCGCCAGACACGGCATCACGTCGGCGGTCGGGCACCTGCCTCCGACCGAAGGCTCGCTCCCGGAGTCGGCTCCGCCGAACCAGGCGATGATCTATCCCGAGAGCAGGACCTTCTTGGATCCCGTCGAGTACACCCTCGCCGAAGCGCTGCGGGATGCGGGCTATCACACCGGCCACTTCGGAAAGTGGCACCTCGGCCTCTCGTCGCCGCATTGGCCGGAGGCTCACGGCTTCGACGTGGCGTTTCACTGCCATCCTGATCCGGGTCCGCCGGGAGGCTACTTTTCCCCCTACGGCGTCGTGGCGCCCGGCTCGGAGACGGCCAAGGGTCGAAGGGCCGTCGTTGGGACGATCACCGACGGGCCGCCCGGTGAATACATCACCGATCGGCTCACCGACGAGGCGATCCGTTTCATCGAGGGGCACGTGCGCGAGAGTCGGACGAGTGGGGACCGTCCCTTCTTCCTCAATCTCTGGCACTTCGGCGTCCATGGACCCTGGGGCCACAAGGAGTCACTCACCGGCATCCTGACCGACCGCAAGGACCCGTCCGGGCGACAGGACAACCTGGTGATGGCGTCGATGATCGAGAGCATCGACGAAAGCCTTGGCCGACTCCTCGACACCCTCGACCGCCTGGAAATCTCCGACGAGACGATCGTCGTCTTCACCAGTGACAACGGTGGCAACACGCACAGCAATACCGTCGGCGATGCGAAAACGAACAAGCGCAATGACCAGAGCCCGGCGGCGTCGAGCTATCGCAAGTGGGCCGGCCACAGGCCGCCGACCAACAACGCCCCGCTCCGCGACGGCAAGGGCAGGCTCTATGAGGGCGGCGTCAGGGTGCCGCTCATCGTACGGTTTACCGGACTGATCGAGCCTGGCACGACGAGCGATGCGCTGGTGGGCTGCACCGACGTGTACCCGACGCTCCTCGAACTGGCCGGCCTTTCCGCCGACCCCGCGCAAGTGAAGGATGGAATCAGTTACGCGGGAGTGCTCCGCGGCACGGCGGCGCGAGGCCGCGACTCCTACGTGATCTGGTTTCCCGGCCGGCCCCACGGGGCGGTCGCGTATGTGGACGACTGGAAGCTCATCCGTCGTGAGGAGCCCTCGCCCCAGGGTGACGGCGCGATGCGTGAGCTTTACAACCTCGCCGACGATCTCGGCGAAGAGAAGAACCTCGCCGACCGGTATCCTGGGAAGGTACGTGAGTTGGACGACGTCATCGAACGGCTGCTCGCCGATGCCGGCACGCTCACGCCCCGACCCAATCCCGACTTCCGAGGCCACCACTCGACCACCGAGCGAAATGCGAATCGCTGAATTGACTCGGGTGCCATTGCAGTCCGCGGCCCGAAGAAGCCTCGGGTGGCGAAACCACGCCCGCCGCATCACGAACTCAGGCCGCCGTGCGACGGAATCCCGGGTCGATGTTGGATGAGCGAGTGCGAAGCAATCCGTGAATTCTCGCGGATTGAAGAAGGATCAACGCGAATGGAATCCACCAGATCAGGAAGTTGGTCGGCAGCGTCACACCGAAGGC
>JBJTBB010000400.1:0-3077 GCA_046091125.1 Planctomycetaceae bacterium | reverse complement strand
ATGCGAATGCGACCCCTGGCCAGAGCCTCGCGAAAGCTCATCTCCGGCAGGAAGGGCTCGGCGGCGTGGAGGCGCGCAGCCGAGAGAACGGCCTCCTCGAAGGGACGATCCTCGAAGCCGGCGAGCGGATTCAGCGCGACGAACGTACCGATCGGACCCTGGGGCGGCAGGAATGGTGCGGCGCGTTCGACGGCTGACCGGAGCCACTCCATTGGGTCGCGGCTCTCCGAAGAATGTTCGATCGGGTTAAAAGTTTGTGGCATGTGCGTGACGAGCCTGCCGCGCGTATGCCGCCCGGGCATCACCTCGAGCGCATGCCGGGAGGCCAATGAAGGAACCCTTCTGCCTGTTTCCAGAAGTCCGACCGGAGCTCGGCCGGTATTGTCAGAGACATCGAAGCGAGCCAAGCGGCTCGCGATCAATGTTCATCGCAGGGGCGGGCCGCGGATCGAGTGGGCTCGTTGAGCGGATGCACCATCATCCGACGGGCGGCTCGGTCCAGACCACTTTCCTCGCTCGAGCAGGACGCTGCGGACCGAAACCGAGAGCACGACGGGCTCGAAACTCGGGCCCCCCTCTCGCTCTTCCTCGGATTCCTCGAAGCGCTCCTCGGACGACTCGTCAGCGTGGCCGGTTTGGGTGCGTTCCCGTTCGGCTGTCGACATGATCGACAGGCCTGCCGCCATGGCCGAGCGCGCCGGATGGATCGCCACGATCGCTGCAAGCGAGATGCAGATCAGAAGGCCAGACGGCCCACCTGCCGGACGAATGGAGGTTTTGGTCGACACGCATGCCATCATCGAATCCTACCAAGCACCCTCCGGGCACACCAACTGGCGGGCTCGGGCACACCTTGAAGATACCCCAGGAAAAGCAGCCTTTCATGACGTCCGTTAGGAGCACCGCAGCGATGCGGTTCTCCCTATTGAATCGATCGTACGGACGGCGGGCTTGGGCCCGGACAGTCCACCCGCCTCGAGTCACCCACCCCCAGCAACCGCCGAGAAGGATCCTCCCATGATCGCTCACGCTCGCGCCCGATCCAGCCCCTCTCCATCGAGTCGACGTCGACTGCGGAAACCATCCATCTCCAAACGGCCGAAAAAGGCCCCACGAATCCGCCGCGGTTCGTCGATGATCAGTGACCGGAGGGAGGGCCTGTTCGGAAGAGTGATCGACTACATTCCCTGCAGGCAGTTCCTCAAGGCCGATGCAGAGCGGCTGGCCTCGACCCCACCCGATGCCGCGAATGTTCCTCTGAGCCAGTCCGTCGTCGAGTCATCTTCGGTTGCGGCCAGTTCGCCGTACGTGGCCCGTCTGTACGACACTCGGCTTTTGACGAAGGAGGAGGAGCAATACTACTTCCGTCGGATGAACTGGCTGAAGTTTCGGGCCTCCACCGAGCGAGGTCGTCTGGACCGTCGGCGGGCCAGCCTGCGTCAGATCGAGCGGATCGAGGCGTTGTTGCGGGAATCGGAATCCATCAAGTCGATCCTCATCTCCAGTAATCTGCGGCTCGTTGTTTCGATCGCCAAGAAGTTCGTCGACCCGAACAACTCTTTCGACGAACTCGTCAGCGAGGGTAACGTCGCCTTGATCCGGTCGGTCGAGAAGTTCAACTTCGCACTCGGCAATCGATTCAGCACGTATGCCACGTATGCGATCCAGCGGATCTTCTTCAGGATCTCCAAACGGAACTGGCAGCATCGCCAGCGTTTTGTCTGCGATGACTCGCCCTTCGGAGGCCTCTCCGAGAGATCTGCCAGGGAGGGCCTTTCGCCCGGCCACGTCGACGTGCTCAAGGACACGTTCTCAAGGTTTCTCGACGCCCTTGAGCCGAGGGAGAAGGAGATCATGGTCGCCCGTTTTGGTTTCGACGGCAGGGCGCCGAAGACGTTTCGGGAGCTTGGAAGCGAGATGGGTGTCTGCAAGGAGCGTGTGCGACAGATCCAGGGGCGTGCGATGGACAAATTGCGGCTGATGGCTGCAGAAGTCCGCCTCGAACAGACGGTCGGTGACTGGCTGTAGTTCCCGAGACGTGATCGCCGAGGAGAATCGTATGCAGCGGGTGGTCGTCATCGGCGCTTCCGGCGGCGTCGGCTCATGCCTGGTCCGGCTCCTCGTATCGACGGGCAACTCGGTCTTTCTCTGTGGTCGTGATGAGGCACGGCTGGCTGCGCTCGGTGACGAGGTCCGCATGGCCTTCCGAACCGTCGACGCCTCCGACCCCGATGCCGTCGACGCCTGCATCGAAGCCGGCAAGGCATCGCTCGGAGGACTCACGGGCATCGTGTGCCTCGCCGGTTCGATCCTGCTCAAGCCGGCCCACTTGACGTCGGTCTCCGAGTGGCAATCGACGCTGGCGGTGAATCTCACCAGTGGATTCGGATGCGTTCGCGCCGCTGGGCGACTGATGAGAGAGAGCGGGGGGTCGGTCGTCCTGGTGTCGAGCGCCGCGGCCAGGATTGGCCTTGCCAATCACGAGGCAATCGCCGCCGCCAAGGCGGGACTCGAGGGTCTCGTCCGTTCGGCGGCTGCGACGTACGCCCGGCAGCGCATCCGTTTCAATGCCGTTGCGCCAGGGCTCGTGCGGACACCCCTGGCCCGTGGGCTGCTCGCGAGCGAACCGGTCGAGAAGGCGTCGATCGGGATGCACCCGCTCGGGCGGCTCGGAGAGCCCGGGGATGTCGCCCGGGCGATCGCCTTTTTCCTCGACCCGGCGCAGGATTGGATCACCGGGCAGGTGCTGGGCGTGGACGGTGGCCTCGCGGACCTCAAGCCCCGGGGCTGATCGGCCGGTCGCCCGCTGCCCGCTCTTTCCCGGGAAGGACCGTGCCTCGGTCCGGGAGCATCCGCGGTGGTCGAAGCCGGGCCTCCTCCGGTGGTATCCTCTGCGGTCATGAACACCCAAAACCGTTCCGCGCCGACGTTTCGCCTCTGGCTCATGATGGTGCTCGAGTTCGCGATCTGGGGCGCGTGGCTGCCCCTGATCTGGGGCTACATGGGCAAGGACGGCCTCGCCTTCACCGACTCCCAGGTCGCCTGGGTCGGGAGTGCCTTCGCCATCGCCTCGATCG
>JBJTBB010000399.1:0-2954 GCA_046091125.1 Planctomycetaceae bacterium | reverse complement strand
AGGTGTGTCAGACACATGGAGTCGGAGTATGACGACACGGAAAGATCCGTCGACCAGCCACTTCGCAGACCGCTCGGATCCCGAAGGTTTGCCCCGCCAAGCATACGGCTTCGAAACCACCTGATGCGGAACCAGCCGGACGCTTGTCACCAGCCATCAGCTCGCAAGCGTCGCTTGCCGGGAGCCCTCGCCCTGTTTGGCAGCCTCTGCCGCCGTTTCCGCCCGCTTGCCGCCACGGTGATGACTCGCCTGTACCACAAGGGGTCAACCTCGGCGACAGGCGAAATACCTTCTCAGGAAGCCTACGACCGCATGCTCCATCACCTCCTCCAACAGGCGCTCGCAATCGATCCCGACCGGCCGATCATCGAAGCCGATGGCTCCTGGACGACGGCGGGAGAGGTGGAGCGACTGGCGTCTCGGCTGGCCTCGGGTCTGGCGGCGATCGGTCTCGAGGAGGGCGATCGTGTCGCTCTCCTCCTGCCGAACTGCCTTGAGACGATCGTCTGTCACCTCGCCTTGCTTCCGGATGCGTTTGGTCGTCGTCCCTATCGACTACGAGTACCACCCGCTGCAGGTCGGCTACGCTCTTGGCCATAGCGGCGCTTCGATCCTGGTCGTCGCTCACGAACGCGTCCCCGGACTCGATGAAGCCGGGATCCTCGGCACTGTGCCACGAGTCGTCGTCGTGGGCGATGGATCCGCCGCTGGCAGCCGACGGCCGTTTACGGCACTGCTCGGCGCCCAACGCGAGCTATCCTCCGAAGCCCCGCATGACGACAGTCCGGCGGTGATGATCTACACCTCTGGCACCACGTCCCGCCCCAAGGGGGTCGTCCTGTCTCATCGAGCGTTCGCGACTGGTGTCAAGAAATATCTCGTCCGCGTCACTCTCACTCCAGACGACGTCACCCTGATTGCGACGTCCGCTTCGCAGCCGATTGCGCTCCGCTGCCAGATCATGCCAACACTCTGGGCCGGTGGAAAAGTCAGTCTCTTACGTCATTTCACGGTCGACAACTTCGTAGCCGCCCTGCGGCGGAAGCCCGCCAAGACGTTTCTCACGCTCACGCCCGCGAGTCTCTGGCAACTGCTGGCGCGCGACGAATTTCGGGCTTGCGACTTCAGTCAGCTGCGGCTGTGCATCGCCGGTAGCGACCGCGTGCCGACGAGGCTCGTCGAAGCCTTCGAGCGGCTGACTGGCGTTGCGATCACGGAGCAGTGCGGATCCACGGAGACGGGCCCCTATGCGGTGAACCCGCCGTTTGGCCGCGAAAAGTTGGGCTCAGTCGGCCTGCCGGTGCACGGCGTCCACGTGGCCGTTGTCGATGAGCACGGCGCTGTCGTGCCGACCGGCACCGTGGGCAACCTGCGGGTCAACGGACCAGGCATCATGGACGGCTACTGGAATGAGTCGGCGATGACGCGGAAGACCCTGCACAACGGCTGGGTGCTGACCGGCGACCTCGGCCGCTTCGACGAGGACGGCGACCTGTGGTTCATGGGCCGGCGACAGGACATCCTCGTGCGTGACGGGCACAAGATCGCGCCCGTCGCCGTGGAGGCGGCGCTCTCCGAGCACCCCGCGGTGCGGCAAGCCTGCGTGATCGGTGTACCCCACGCAGTCTTCGGCGAGCTGAACCACGCCTATGTCATCCTCCAACCCGGAGTCGCCGCCGGTCCCGAGGAACTGCAGGCCTTCATCGCCTCCCGGTTGGCAGAGTTCATGGTTCCCACCGAGATCCACATGATCACCGAGATGCCCTCCAAGGGGCCCGGCAAAGTCGACCGCGAATTGCTGCGATTGCGGGCCATCAGCGCTGCCCTGATCGAGCAGGTCCCATTTTTCAAGAATGCCAACAGCGGATTCCTGCGAGACATCATTCCTCGGCTCGACGCTCGGTTGTTCATTCCGGGCGAGGTCATCGTCTACGAGGGATATGTGGGGGACGAGATGTACTTCCTGACCAAGGGACAGGTCGAGGTCCTGAGGGGTGATCCCCCGAACCGATTACGCTGCTGTCGCCGGGGTCGTTCTTCGGGGAGTTGGCGATCATCAGGGATGCACCGCGGGCCGCGACGGTCCGGGCCCTTTCGGATGTCGAGTTCTACGCGTTGCGACGCGCCGACGTGCTCGGTCTCGCTCGGTCTCATGCGGACTTCGGCGGATATCTCGAGGCATCCGCCCGACAGTATTCCGCCGCGGGCTCGACGATCGACTGACCGCCGCTTCGTTTCGCACCCACCGAATTCCTTCACACTCGAATCGACGTGTGGACAGGGTGGGTTGTCATGCCACCCTCGCCTTGATTCAAGGGAAAAGCGCCATGAGGCTGTCGGCAAACAGCGAGTGGCCAAACACGTTCGGATGGTTGATGTCATTCTCCATCAACGTCTGGTACGGGATGCCTCTCCGCCAGAGTCGCCCGTAACGGCGGGATGCGTCCGCGACGGCAACGCCATGCCGTGACCCGAATGCGCGGACACCCGTCACATAGGCGCGGGGATCCTCGTCGATCTCCCGCTGGGTCGTGAGATTCATCCACGATGGCATCACGTAATGCGGCGTGAGAATCACCCATTCGGCATCGATGGCGCGGAACTCGGCCAGCAGCTGGCCGTACCGCTCATCGACCTGCTCGGCGGACAGGCCGGCGTCGTTGACGAACTCTGAGACGATCAGTTGCGGCATTCGCCCGATGACCTTCTCCCGAAAGTTGTGCTCGCTGCCCGGCGGTTCGGAGAGATAGCTGCCGGTGTTGCGGCCGCCCCAGGCTTCGGTGACCAGTTCGATGTTGGCCTTTGGAAATCGATCGCGGAGCCGATCGACGAACATCGACTGCCAACGACCGTAGGTCGTCACGCTGTCTCCCCAGGCCAGCACCCTGATCGGCTCCCCGGATCGCAGCCTCTCCACCGTTGCGGGCAGCAGTCTCTCCGCGACGGAAGGAGGC
>JBJTBB010000398.1:0-6272 GCA_046091125.1 Planctomycetaceae bacterium | reverse complement strand
GCCGCACGGTGCACGACGGCCGGCTGCATGCCGGCCTGAACCAGCGTGACGAATCCGCCCGGAGCCAGGCGGGAGACCACTCCCCGTGCCGCCTCACGAATGCGATGCAGACCACTTGTTCCCTCGGTGACCAGCGACGTCGTCATGCCGCAGTCGACGACGATCACGTCGTCGCGGCTGCCCTCGCCAAAAAGGCCTCCGAAACGCGAGACGACCGGTCGTGAGAGCATGCCCACCACCAGGAGCACAAGCGCCGTCCGGAGCAGGAGCAGCAGCCACTCCACGAGGCGAATCCTCCGCCGCTGACGGACGTAGCCCTCCGCCAGGAATCGGAACGTGGGCAGTTCGACCTCGCGCAGCCGGTAGAGATTGAGCAGATGCAGGATCACCGGCACGGCGGCCAGCGGCAGGAACCAGAGAAGAAGCGGATTGAGCACGGCGGAACCAGGGGATCGAGGTCAGGCGGTCAATCGGCCGCGGCGGGCCAGGTAAGCGGCGAGCATGTCGGCGTAGGCGGAGTCGGTTGGAGTGAGTTCGTAGCCGATGCGACGCTCGAGACAGGCTGTCCGCACCGATCCGGTGAAGCGATCGAATCGGTCGAGATAGGCCGCCCGGACTTCGCGGGGGTTGGTGACGATCCGCCCCTCCCCCTCCATGTCGCGAAATCGCGTCACTTTTTCGAACGGGAAGTCCCGCTCCACCGGATCGACCAGGTGGAACACCACGAGGTCGTGCCGAAGGTGTTTGAGGAGGGAGAGTCCCGCGGCGAGTTCTTCGGGCTCGTCGAGCAGGTCGCTCACGAGCACGACGATCCCCCGCCTGGGAATGCGTCCTGCTAACTCCCGCAACGATGAACCCAGGGACGTGTCCGCACCTGGTCGCGTGGTCGCGAGAGTGGCCAGCACGTGACGAAAATGTCGTCGGCCTGAACGGGCGGGAACGTAGGAGCGGACGGCCGAGTCGAATGTCGCCAAGCCAGCGGCGTCGTTCTGCGTGAGTGCGAGGTGGCAAATCGCGGCCGCCAGGAAGCGACCGAAGTCCAGCTTCGAGAGCCGCGACGGATCGCCGGAGAACCCCATCGACCGGCTGGTGTCGAGAATCACCGTGACGCGGGTGTTGGTCCGCTCTTCAAAGAGCTTGACGAAGTACCGGTCGGTCTTGGCGAGAAGTTTCCAGTCGAGCGACCGCAACTCATCGCTGGGGGTGTAGGGACGGTGGTCGGCGTACTCCACGCTCGACCCGAAGGTCGGACTCGGATGGAGTCCGGAGAGGAGGCCCTGCACCGCCGTGCGGGCGATCAGTTCAAGCCTCGAGACGAGGACAAGCCCGGCCGGATCAGTGATGGCTGCGACGGGGTCGTCAGTGGCGACCGACGGGCGACCGGTCGGGGGTCGCTGCGTCCCTTCGCGCCCTCCCGAGAACAGAGCCATGGTTTCGTCTCCCTGCCTCAGCCGTGTCCATCCAGTTGGGGCACGTCCGCCCGGCGGCTGGCGGTCAACCAGCCTCCGGTACCACCTCGAGGATCCGATCGATGATGGCGTCCGCGCTCACGCCTTCGCTCTCCGCTGTGAAACTGGGCACGACTCGGTGTCGCAACACAGGCTTGGCCACGGCCCGCACGTCCTCGAAGGCGGCGCTGGGTCGACCGTCGAGTAAGGCACGCGCCTTCGCCCCGAGCAGGAGCGACTGGCAAGCACGCGGACCCGCACCCCAGGAAAGCATCCGCCTCATGTCCGCAGGGCACGAGGGGTCCACCGGGCGGGTGGCCCTGGCCACACGGACCGCATACGACGCGACGGGTTCCGCCACGATCACGTCGCGAACCACGTCCTGGATGCGGAGGATGTCCCGCTCGCTCATCACCGGCTCGAGCACCGCCTCTCGGCGGGTGGTCGTGGCCGTCGCGATCCGTACCTCGTCATCGAGCGAGGGGTAATCGACGGAGATCTTGAACATGAAGCGGTCGAGCTGGGCCTCGGGCAGCGGGTAGGTGCCTTCGCTCTCGATTGGGTTCGGTGTGCCGAGGACGCAGAAGGGGCGGGGGAGATCGAACGAGCGACCGCCGACGGTCACGTGAGGGTCCTGCAGCGCCTGGAGCAGGGCAGCCTGCGTCTTGGGTGGAGTACGGTTGATCTCGTCGGCGAGCACGAGGTGGGCGAAGATGGGTCCCTTCACGAATCGCAGCACCCGCTCGCCGGAAGACTTGTCCTCCTGCAGGATCTCGGTGCCGGTGATGTCGGAGGGCATCAGGTCAGGCGTGAACTGGATGCGGCTGAAGCTGATCGAAAGCAGCCGCGAGAGACTCTGAATCATCAGCGTTTTGGCAAGGCCAGGTACGCCTTCTAGGATGCAGTGACCCTTGCAGAAGATGCCCAGCAGCAGCAGTTCGAGCACGTCCTGCTGACCGACGATGACGTTCGAGAGCGCCGCCGTCATCCGTCGATGGGCATCGGCTGCGAATTCGGCCTCAGCCGCGACATCCGCAGAGAATGCGCCGATGGAACCGACCGCCGTCGCGTGCATGAGCATGCCTCCGTTTCAGTTATTCCGATGGAACTGGCACCGCAGGATCCGGTCGGATCGAAGCATGCGGATGTTCAAGCCTATCACCCCCTATGGGCCATCTCACGGGCGCACCTGCCGCGCGAGACGGACCATGAGCGTTGACTCCCTTCGATCAAAGGTATTAGAGTTTGGGCACCGTCGCATTTCCAGCGGTATTTCGCGTGGGCAGGCGTGGAATGGTTGACCGTTCGACGCCCATCCAGCTCGATGCCCCGGCGAAGCTGAACCTGTCGCTGTCCGTGCTCTGCCGTCGTGACGACGGGTTTCATGGCATCGAGTCGCTGATGGTCGGGCTTCGGCTCGCCGAAAGGCTGACCATAGCGTCCGTCCGGAGGGCGGTGCCTGCCGTCGATGGCCCGGTCGTGCGGTTGGTGGTTCGTCATGCCGGTCGCCTGGCTTCGGGGAGGTCGTCCTCGGCACGTCGTCCCATTCCCACCGACGGCGGCAATCTCGTCGTGAAAGCGGTTCTCGCGCTTGCGAAGGCCTGCGGCGAGACACGGGGCCTCGACATCGAACTCATCAAAAGGATTCCCGCCGCAGCGGGTCTCGGTGGCGGTTCGAGTGACGCCGCGGCGGCGATCCGTGGTGCCGCGATGGCGTGGGGGATCGACTGGCCGTCGGTGCGACTGGCCGATGTGGCTGCCGAGATCGGAAGCGACGTGCCGTGGTTCGTCGAATCGATGTCTGCGATCGCCCGCGGGCGGGGCGAGAGACTCGAGCGAGTGACCGGTGTTCCACCGCTGTTCGCCGTTGTGGCCTGTCCGTCGGGCGGCCTCTCGACTGCCGACGTGTATCGCCACTGTGAGCCGGACGCGGCAGGGGAGGGTCTGGCGACCCGTGTTGCCCGGGCGTTTGATCTGGGAAGCCTCCGCGAAGCCTTCGACCTCCTGCACAATGACCTCGAGGCCCCAGCGAGGGGTCTTTGTGCGGACCTCGAGCGTTTGATCGGGTCGATGCAACGCGCGACGTGGGGTGGAGGACGGCTCGTTCATCGCTCGGGTGATGCCTCCCGGGCGATGGTCACCGGCAGCGGCAGCGCCTGTTTCCTGCTCACGCGCTCCGCATGCCGGGCTCGTGCCATCGCCGCGCGGATCGGCGCCGAGGGCTGGCCATGGGTCGTGGTCACGCGGCTGGCACCCTTTGGATCCGGTCGGGCCGCTGCGACGGTTCCGCGGTGCGAACCAGTGCGCCCATGATGTGCAGGCAGGCTCACGAGCGCGAGCCGACCGCACATTGAACCCGTCCCATCCCACGCCGCCGACATGACGATCGCAGGAGCGATTCAGGCCCGCACGAGCGCGTGAAAATCGGAGGTGAGTCGGGAGGTGACAGGGCCCGGCGTCCCGCAGCCGATCGTTCGGCCATCGATCTCGACGACCGGGATCACCTCGGCCGCGGTGCCGGTGAGGAAGCATTCGTCGGCCGTGTAGAGGTCGTGACGCACGAGCGTGGCCTCGCGGCAGTCGATGCCCGCGGCATGCGCGAGATCCATCACGGCCCCGCGGGTGATGCCCTCGAGAATGCCGGCATCGGGGGGAGGCGTCAGGAGTCTTCCGGATCGGACGACGAAGACGTTGTCGCCCGTGCACTCCGCGACCTCTCCCTTATGGTTGAGCATCAGGGCTTCCACGCATCCCGCCTGAAGGCCCTCGAGCTTGGCCATGATGTTGTTGAGGTAGTTGAGGGACTTGATGCGGGGAGAGAGCGCGGCGGAGTGGGTCCGCTGCGTCGCGGCGGTGACGATGCGAAGCCCCCGTTCGTAGAACTCGCGGGGATAGAGACTGATCTGATCGGCGATCACGATCACCTGCGGGTTTTTGGTCTTGTTGGGATCGAGCCCCAGGCTGCCGGCGCCGCGGGTCACGACGAGTCGAACGTATCCGTCGGAGAGGCCGTTGGCGGCGAGCGTGTCGACCACGGCCTGTGCGAGCGCATCCTTGGCGATCGGGATCTCGAGGCAGATTGCCCGAGCGCTCGCGTCGAGCCTGGCCAGGTGGGCATCGAGGCGGAACACACGTCCGCCGTAGCTGCGGAGTCGTTCGAACACGCCGTCACCATAGAGGAGGCCATGGTCAAATACGCTCACGCGTGCCTCCGCCTCGGGCACGAGGCGGTCGTTCATGTAGATGACCCGCGGCATGGACGACTGCATCCGGAAGGGAGAATCGCGATCGGCGGTCACGCGTCTTGCACGCGGCCGGCGACGAGCCGAACGATCCGATCCGCCCGGGCAGCGATCGCGGCGTCGTGCGTGACCATGACTATAGAAAGGCCGTCGCGGCGGTTCAACTCGACGAGTGTCTGGAGGATGCCCTCGCCCGTGCGTTCGTCGAGGTTACCGGTGGGTTCGTCGGCCAGGAGGACCCTTGGCCCAGCCACCAGCGCCCGCGCGATGGCGACGCGCTGCATCTCGCCACCGGAGAGCTGTCGAGGCAGATGGTGCAGCCGCTCCCCGAGTCCGAACCGGTCGAGAAGGCCGCGGGCCCGATCGAGCGCTGCCCGCCGTGACCTCATCCAGTCGATGATGCCATGGCGGACGAGCAGCGGCGAGACGGCATTCTCGAGCGCCGTGAGTTCCGGCAGGAGATGATCGGCCTGCCACACCATTCCGATCGCCTGGTTCCGCAGGCGATCGCGACTGGCAGCCGGCAGGTCGTCGATCCGACCGCCTTCCAGACGCACCTCGCCGGCGTCGGGAGCATCGAGGAGTCCCATCAGGTGCAGGAGCGTGCTCTTGCCTGAGCCGCTCTGCCCCACGATCGCCACGAATCCTCCCGGTTCGATGTCGAGGTCGACGCCGCGCAGCACCTCGAGCGAACCCGTTCCCGAGCGGTAGGCCTTTCTCAGATTGCGAACGGCTAGCAGCGGTGCGGGGACGTCGGTCTCACTCATGCCGCAACGCCTCGACCGGATGGAGCCTCGAGGCACGAATCGCCGGAAGGACGCTCGCCACGACGGCGATCGCCACGGCGCCGGCAATGATCCAGCCCACGGTGACGGCGTCGACGATCGTGGGGATCCGAAAAAAGTAGTAGATGGACGGATCGAACACCCGCTCACCGGTCAGCCACTCGACGCCCGCGCGGAAGCGATCGATGTTCCAGCTGATGCCCAGTCCCACTGCCAGCCCCGCGCCCGCCCCCCCGAGTCCGAGGACCAGGCCGTAGCCGAGGAAGATTCCAGCCACCCCCGCCCCGCCGGCACCGATCGACTTGAGGATCCCGATGTCCCGTGTCTTCTCGACCACGATCATGAAGAAGATCGCGAGGATCCCGAAACCCGCGACCGCGATGATCAGGAAGAGCAGGATGTTGAGCACGGCCATTTCCATGTCGACCGCTGAGAGGAGCGGACCCTGTTTGTCCCTCCAGGTGGAGATCGAATACAGCTCCGGCGGGAACACCTTTCGGAGACGGTCGCGGACGGCGTCGAGATCGGCACCAGCGACGAGCTTGACCTGGATCGAGTTGACGCTCGTGATCCCCGTCTGCGGTTCGATCATGCCCCGTGCCCTCTGCAGCGCGGCGATCGGCACGAAGACGAAGTTCGAGTCATACTCGCTCATCTTGCTCTCGTAGAAATCGACGATCGTGAAGGTGTCGCTCACCGCCTTCGGCGGCGTGCCGGCCGTGGGGAACGTGATCTTCACGTCGTCGCCGGGCAGCACGAGGAAGCGGTCGACGCCCTCCGAGTCGCGGAAGCTCGCC
>JBJTBB010000397.1:0-2796 GCA_046091125.1 Planctomycetaceae bacterium | reverse complement strand
TGATGTGGCTGTAGACGTCCGACACCGGAAGACCTCCCTCGAGGATGCACCGGTAGAAATTCTGCTTGTGGCCCTCGAACGGCTTGCCCTTGTACAGCGCTCGCACGTCGTCATCACCGAACTTGTCCTTGTCCCAACCCTCCTCGATCGGCATTCCCGTGACCTTCTGTCGATTGACGAATATCCGACCCTTCTCCCCTTCGAAGAGGACACCATTGTCGGAGCGACTGTCGATCACCATCTGGACACCCGAGGGAAACGTGCAGGCCACCGCGAAGTCATGGGCCGTGTTGTACGAATCGTCGGCGGTCGGCCAGCCATCCTTGAACGGCACTGGATGCTTGACGTCGGTGCCGTCGATGCTCGTCGGTCCCTTCCCCTTGCTGTCCTCCTGGAGGGCCCATTGGGCTATATCGACGTGGTGAGCGCCCCAGTCGGTGAACTTCCCGCCTGAATACTCATACCACCAGCGGAACTCGTAATGGCAACGCTTCTCGCGGTAGGGCACCTCGGGCGCCTGGCCAAGCCACATGTTCCAGTCGAGTTCCTTCGGCGGGGCGACGACAGGAAAGGGGCCTCCAGTCGGCGAGCCGTTGATGCCGACGGTGACCTTTTTGATCGCTCCGAGAAGGCCCTTGTGGACCATGTTCACCGCCCTGAGAAACTGGTCCTTCTGACTGCGTTGCTGCGTCCCGATGAAAAACACTTGCTTGGGAAACTTTTCCGCGGCAGATCGGCAGAGCCTGTTCTCCTCGAGCGTCAGGGAGAGGGGCTTCTGGCAAAACACATGCTTCCCGGCCTGGAGGGCCTCGATGGCGATCTTCACGTGCCAATGATCGGTGGTGACGATACTCACGACGTCAATGTCAGCTCGCTCGAGGACCTTGCGGTAATCGCGGTAGGCATCGGCTATTCCCTTGCCGATCTTGCCATCCTCGCGGGCTCTCGAGGAATGTCGATCGTCGACGTCGCAGACCGCGAGAATGTCACCGAACTGTGCATGCTGGTGTGCGTCGCCCGTGCCCATGGAACCGGTTCCGATGCATCCGATTCGGGGTCGATCGTTCGCAGCGGCGTTCGCGAATACACGACTCGTCCAGGGAAAGGCCGGCACGAAGCCACCCGTCACCGCGGCGGCTCCCACCGCAGAGGAACCGAGAAATCGACGACGTGACTCGGAGTCGGAACGGGCCATGGTGTAGGAATCTCCAGGATGGCGACGACGATACGGAATCCCCAGCTGACGGCGGAAAGTCTAACCACGCGACGTTCGTAGCGGCAACACGCGGTCCTGTCGCTCCGCGGAGCCCAAGCGAGTCGTTCGGCGACCGTTCGGTGGATGACGCGATCGGTGGCGTTGACTAGTTGACTATCTTCAGACGCTTTAGCGGCGCGGACTGGCTCTTAGGAACTCGAACGAATCGGCGGGACGGAATGTCCCGCTTGCATCGCCGCTGTAGGTCTCACCGCCCTTCAACGGCAACCTCTTCACCGGTGAGCCCGCCTCGAGGTCGCACTGGTCCAGCGGTACCCAGAATACGGTGGGGCTCGTCGCCGAATCGAAATACAGCACGCGGTGTGTTTGATCGTGGATCGTCCGCCATACCGTGCTGGCGACGTTCGGCTCGCCGGGGGTCTGCATCCCCAGCGGAGACGACACATTCCGGATGACACTGAAAATCGACGCGATCGCACGATCGCCGGAGAGATCGTGCGGGATCGCATTGATGTAGTAACTCGCACGCACGAATCGATCGTCCGCCCTGATCGTTCCGGGCAACATGACATTGCCTCCGATCCGCCTCCAGTAGGCATTGAGCGCGAGCTGATCGTCGAATGGGGGTGAATTGGTCATCACGTTGTAGTCGCGCCCGTGGTGAATATGCAGCTTGCCGTCGATGTATTCGAGAATCGCCGAGTCTCCCGAAGGATCGGAGATCGCAAGATGCCCGACACCCGCCTCGCCGTTGGGCAGCATCGGTGCAACGATCGTAAACGGCTCCTTCTCGAGAGCGGCCACGCTCTCGGCCACGGTTGCGTATTGATCGAGTACGTACTGTGCCCAGCCGCCGATGGAGAGATCGGGCCGACCATCCACGGTCGGCCCATAATCGCTTTCGGCAAGGTAGAGAGTGTTGGCGACGAGCCCTTTCTCATTCATGCCATCGACTGTGGCGATCCCGTAAAAGCTGACCGCCACTGACCCGTAGATGCTCTTCCATTCCAGGCTCGTGGAACCGGCGTTACCGTTGCGTTTCACGCCTTTTGGGAAAACCCAGATCTCCGACCCCGGATCCTCCACCCAATCCATCGAGCGCGCAACGAGCACCGTGCCGTCGGCGAACACCCGCATACATCGTGTGCATCCGTTAGCGGGTTCGACCACCAACAAGCTCGAGAGGCTCGCGAGGGCTATCCACTGACGATTAACGGCGTGTCGGATCATCGATATTCCTTGAGAGGGTCCGCGATCAGGGAAAGAGCTATGACGTGAGTGTATGGTCAACGCTGCAACGTCGCCATGGGCATCCACATGCCGTATGGGAGCCATTCATGCTTGCTGGGCTCTGTGAAGACGCTTGGATTACGTCTGTGTTTCGAAGCCCTCGCGCTGCGGTCGCGAAAGAAGGACGTTCGCCTCGGCATCGCCGACGAAGTGAACGGCAGATGGAACGTCACTTTTGTCCGCGCCCGACCCAGACGTTTCGATATGGGGATGGTACCGATCACCAAGCAGGGGTACAAGAGTGGGGTTGAGACAAGCCTCGTGGGGGTTGCGCGTGTCGAATCCTCGTT
>JBJTBB010000396.1:0-2919 GCA_046091125.1 Planctomycetaceae bacterium | reverse complement strand
GTAGTTGTTTCGGAAGTTATGGCCGAGCACCTCAAACTCGCTCCCGTCCGGCCGGCAGCGGAAGGCCATGCCCTGGCGGAAAGGCTTGCCCGAATCGTTCACGGGTGCTCCCGAACGGTCGATGACCGGCCTGCCCTCGTCGTCATGGACGGCGTGACCGGTGTTTCCGAAGTTGAAGTACAAGCGACCGTCGGGCCCGACCACGAAGGCGTGCACGGAGTGGTCGTGCTGCGGCTGTCCGGTTTTCGTGAACAGCGACTCACGGCGGTCGGCCACAAGATCACCGTCGTCATCATGGAAGATGAAAACATCCGGCGCACACGAGACAATCACCTTGCGACCCGCCCCGTCACCGACGACGCAGATGCCCAGAGCGCTGTCGACATCCGGTCCCTGGTGGAAGACCGTCTGCTTGTCGGCGCTGCCATCCCCGTCGGTGTCCTCGAGCACCAGGATGCGGTCCCCCTCCTTGCGAGTCTCCTTCTTGCCTCGATAGTTGAGCACTTCGCAGACCCAGACCCTGCCGGATGCATCCACGTCGATGTCGGAGGGACTCGAGAGCAGCGGCTCGCCGGCAAAGAGTTCGACCTGGAGATCGTCCGGCAGTTGGAGCAGCGCGGCCGCCTCCGCTGGGGGCACGGGGCCTCCGGCAGACCGAGCGATCACCTGCTTGGGTTCGGCGGCGTGCACCGCGAATCGCACGCTTCCTCCCCCCTGCCTCGCACCACCGTCGTCGAGAGCGGCACCGCCGACGAGCCGTGTCATGCCTGCGGGCACGTCGAACACGATCACGGAGTGTGCATGAGTCCCAATCCCATGGGGAACTCTGCGGTCCGCAACCCGCATCTCGCCCCCCTCGACGTTGCGGCCCTTGTTCACCTGCCCCCATGCCGAAGAGGCCGACTTCCAGTCGAGATCGATCAATCGCCGCTCGCCCCCAGGGCCCGTGAACCGCGGCTCGACCCAGGTGGCCCAGTCACAGGAGAATCCGTCTCCGGAATCATCGACGACGAGCCAGACTCGCGCAGCACCGGCAAGATCGACGTCGAAGGGCACCATCTGACCAGGGGTCGCCGGAGTGATAACGGGACTCACCCAGAGCGGCCCCTTCGAAGCCTCGGCCGTTCCAGCTTCCGCGGCCACGAACAGGCCGGCGAGAAACGCGCAGGCCAGGAGCATTTTCGAGGTATCACTATTTGAAACCGATCGTCGGTTCGCTACTCGTCCGCGGTGCATGAGGGTTCTCCGCGATGAATGAACATGATCCCCGGGGCGATGGCGACTAGGATGACACCTGCAGAGTGCCCCGGACTGGCGACAGTATAGTTCCTGCCATCGCATCAATCCCCGCGGCCCCGGCCGCGCCTTGAGCCACCAGTATGTGCCCCCTGGTCAATCCCGCGGCCCTGTTTCGATTCCGCTTTGTGGCTCGAAAGCGAAAAAGCCTCTGGCCACCGGCCAAGGGCGGCCTGGACGATGCATGCCGATTGCCATCGATGGCGGCCGTGACCGGCGTGCCCGATCTACTCGCCCTCTGGGTGGCCTGGAATGACGATGGCCTCGCGATCCGCGGATGCCTGACCGGCGTGGGTGCCGGCCGATGGTGCCATCCTGCCAAACCCGAGGACAGCGACGGGCTCCACATCTGGATCGCCACCCGGCCCACTGGAGACAGTCATCGCGCCGGCCGTTTCTGCAGACGCGTCGCCATCCTGCCCACCGGAGGTGGGCAGCGTGCCGACCGACCGATCGTCGTGGCGGCGTTGATTCCCAGGGCGATCGAGTCCGCCCCGGAGCTGTTGGTCGGCGCCATCCCGGTGGAGTCGTCTCTACGGGCGGACGGCTGGCAGGTCGATGCCTTCCTCTCGCGCGAGGCACTGCCGGGATGGGATCCGACGGAGATGCCTCGGCTGGGATTCTTTGCCGCCGCCGTCGACCGGAGGCTTGGACGGATGCCGTTCGCCGCGCCGCCGGAATACCCATGGGAAGGCGACCCGACCACGTGGGCCGAACTGGAACTGCAGTCCTGAGTTCCCACCATCACCGGCGACGGCGGGTGTCCTGCTGTATCGCTGTCACGATCTCGACGGTCGCGGGGGGCAGGCTCTCCAGAAAAATGCGTCCATAGGGTTTGGTGAGCATTCGCGGATCGAGAATGACCACCGTGCCACTGTCATCATGAGAGCGGATGAGGCGACCAAAGCCCTGCTTGAGCTTGAGCACGGCCTCCGGCAACTGGTAGTCCACGAAGGGATTCCCGCCGGCCTCGCGAATGGCTTCGATCCGTGCCGCGACGAGAGGCCGATCGGGTACGGCGAACGGAAGCTTGGGAATGACCACCGTCACGAGCTGCTGGCCCGGCAGGTCGATCCCCTGCCAGAAGCCGTCGGTTCCCAACAGCACGCTCGAAGGCCCCTCCCGAAACACCTCGAGCATCCGCGACCGTGGCAGTCCATCGGCCTGGCTGACGAGGCGATAGCCCCGATGTGCGCACCAGCCTGCGAGCTCCTCTGTCGCGCGCTCGAGCGACCGCATGCTCGTGAACAGCACCATCGCCCGTCCGGCGGTCGCGTCGACGTGCCGCCGGATCTCGGGGATGCTCGCCGCTTCGAAGGCCTCGACGTCCGAGGGATCGGGCATGCCCCGCACGAGAACGAGCCTGGCCTGCCGACGGTAGTCGAAAGGGCTGCCGAGTCGACGGCAGATCGCGTTTTCGAGCCCCAGACGCCTGCGGAAAAAATCGAGGGCGGCCTCGTCGGCAGGCCAGGCTCGTTCTGGTGCGGGGCATGCCCGATCCCTCGGACGTCGAGGCCTTCGAAGCGGCGAGCATCCCCGAGATCCGGCGGCACGTCGACGCGACCGCCGGAAGGGCGATGGTGCTGTTCACGAGCATGCGGTCGCTCGAGCGCGCGACAGAGG
>JBJTBB010000395.1:0-5647 GCA_046091125.1 Planctomycetaceae bacterium | reverse complement strand
CCGCGGCCTGGAGGTTGCCGGGTGCCTTGCGGAGCGGCAGCGAGAGTCGTTGCTCACGGGGCTGCCCGGGGTCGACGCCGTGATCGGCGTCTTCTCCCGCGACGAGGTGGCCGCCGTCGCCGAGCGCATGCACGGCGCGCTCGACGAACAGCGAAGCGTTTTTCGGCCGGCACCCGCCGTGGCCCTCTCTGACGGCGGCCGCATGCGGGTCACCCCCCGTCACGTGGCGTATCTCAAAATTTCGGAAGGGTGCGATCGTACATGCACGTTTTGTTCGATTCCGCGAATGCGAGGCCGTCATGCCAGCAAGCCGGTCGAATCGATCCTGGACGAGGCCCGCGAGCTGGCCGCCGACGGCGTGAAGGAGCTGGTGATCGTCGCCCAGGATACGACCTATTACGGCAACGACCGCTACGGCGAGCCGCGACTATCCGAACTCCTCGGGGCGCTCGAGGGCGTCGATGGAATCGAGTGGATCCGCCTCATGTACCTCTATCCGATCAATTTCGACGATCGGCTCATCGATCGCATTGCCGAAAGCCGACGGATCCTGCCCTACCTCGACATGCCCCTTCAGCATGCGAGCGATCCCGTGCTCAAGCGGATGCAGCGCCGCGTCACGCGGGGCGCGAGGGAGGAGCTCCTGGGCAAGCTGCGAGCCCGTGTGCCCGAGCTCGTCATGAGGACGACTTTCATCACGGGTTTCCCCGGTGAGACCCGGAAACAGTTCGAGGAGTTGCTCGACTTCACGAAACGCTGGAGGTTCGAGCGGCTCGGCGTGTTCCCGTATTCACTTGAGTCGGATACCCCATCGGCGAGGCTCGATGGCCATATGCCCGAGGAGGAAAAGGCGTCGCGACGCGACGAATTGATGTCGCTCCAGCAGTCGATCGCCCACGACCACGCACGCGGGCAGGTCGGGTGCACGCGTGAGGTGATTCTCGATGCTCCGCATCCTTCCGAAGCCGCCGTTTGGATCGGCCGAACGAAGGGTGATGCACCCGACATCGATTGCGTCGTCTACGTCACGGAACAGCAGCGGCATGGGAATCCCGCGATTCATTCGACGCCAACTCTGCACGCAGGCATGATCCTGCCTGTCGACATCGTCGCCGCAGCGGGGTATGACCTCGCGGGCGTGCCGAGCTGATGCCATGCCAGCAGCCTCGAATGCCGTTTTGACGATTCCGAATGTCATCTCGGCCACGCGTCTCGCCCTCGCGGCCGCCTTGTTCGTCTGCATCGAACGGCACCACCACCTGGCGGCGTTCTGGCTCTTCCTCGTGGCCTCAACGACGGACTCGATCGACGGCTGGTATGCGCGGCGATACGGTGCCATCCGCGTTCTGGGCCGGATCCTCGACCCGCTGGTCGACAAGGTGCTCGTCTGCGGGGCCTTCATCCTTCTTGCCGGGCGGTCGACGGGTGGCGCAGAGGCTCCGTCGGCCATCGAGCCCTGGATGGCGGTGGTGGTGGTCGTTCGCGAACTGTTGGTCACGGCGCTGCGGGCCGAACTCGAGCGATCCGGACGTGATTTTTCCGCCGGCTTTTCAGGCAAGCTCAAGATGATCGTCCAGGGCGTTGCGATCGGGGCGGAGCGCCTCGCACGGACCGGCGTCGGCGGCACGCTGCACGTCGTCGTGCGGATCACCGCCAGAATCGCGGCGATCGCCGCGGTCGTGCTGACCGTGCAATCAGGCGGGGAGTATCTTGTGGCCGCCACTCGCATGCTGCGGTCTCGGACCGTACCAACCGATCGGGACGACGCGTGAACGATTCGGCCATCTCCTCGGTGCAGATCGAGGCTTCGCCAGTCCTTCTGATCGTCTTCGCTGCAGCGTTGATCGCCTGCCTGGCGACCATCCTGGCCACCGCCAACCGCATACGTTCCGGGCGGCCGCTGGTCACACCGGTGCCACACGCTGCCGTCTCATGGGGCGGATTCGACGTGGCGATTGTCATGCTTCTCCATCTCTTTTGCATCGTCGGGGCCTCGACGCTCGCCGGCTCCGGCCAAGGACCGGTCAGTTCGAGGCAGATTCTGGCGGCTGCCTGCGGAATGGCGATCGCGACGGTCGCCTCGAGCGGAGTGTTGGTCATGGGTGGCGCCTCGACGGGCATGCTCGGTTTCCGAACGGCTACACCGTTGGCGGATGTGCGACTGGGGCTCGTCACGCTTGCCGGCATCACGCCACCGCTTCTCGTACTGGCGGGACTGCTCGATCGGTTCGTGCCCTACCGCCATCCTGTCGTCGACCTGCTTACCCGCGGCCACGATCCAGGTACGGTTGGGGCGGTGATCCTCTCGGCGGTCGTCGTGGCGCCGATCGCGGAGGAGTTCTTCTTCCGGAAGGTGCTTCAGGGCTGGCTCGAGGCCGTCGAAGATCGCTTCTGCGAGCGGTCCGGGCGAACCGTGACGGGTCTCGTTCCGGTTGCGGCGTCATCCATCCTGTTCGCCTTGGCTCATCTCGAACACGGGCTCGGATGGATTCCGCTCGTCGCGTTCGGCGCTGCGGTGGGCTGGCTCGCCCGCCAGCGCGGCTCGATCCTTCCTGGCATTCTCGTCCACGCCCTGTTCAATGCCGTCAGCGTTGGCCTTCTCCTGTCACAGGGGAGTCCCGGCGGCGAATAGAGATCGACCTTGTTGAATCGGCCGGGAAATCGCGAGACTATCCATCCGTCTGGTCTCGGGAGGTTTCGCCATGGAGGGCGGTCGATGAACGGAAAGCGGAGGCCGCCGCAACGCGGCATAAAGTCACTGGCGGTGGATATCCGTCAGCGTCTCGTGTGTTTCACGGCCCGGGCCGCGATCTGCGTGGTTCAGTCACTCCCGCGTTCCTTCTGCGAGCGGACCGCCAAGCGACTCGCGCGATTTCTCGCCCATCGGGTCCACCTGAGACGGCGGGTCGTGCGGGAGAATCTTCGGCGGGCATTCCCAGATTGGAACGCAGGTCAATGCCGACAAGTGTCCGAGCAGATGTGGGAACATCTGCTCCTGATGGTGGTTGAGATCGCGCATGCCGAACGGGTGATCAGGGTCACCACCTGGCGGCGACACATGAGAATCGATGGCATGGAGCAGATGCTCCGCCTGCTCTGGGCCGACCGGCCGAAGGTGATTCTTTCGGGACACTTCGGCAATTTCGAGCTGGCGGCTTTTCTATTCGGTGTCTTCGGGCTCAAGATCTATTCAGTTGCCCGCACTCTCGACAATCCCTACCTGGATCGCTTCGTGACCCGTTTTCGTCAGTCGCGCGGACAGACGATTCTTCCAAAGAGGGGCAGCGCTCCGGATGTCTCCGAGGTGCTCGAACGCAACGGCGCCCTCGGCCTGCTCGGCGACCAGTCGGCCGGCGCCAAGGGCTGTTGGGTCGAGTTCTTTGGAAGGCCTGCGAGCGTCCACAAGGCGATCCCCATCTTCGCATTGTCCAGCCGCTCCCCCGTGATGGTCTGTTCGGCGACCCGTCGCGGAGGGCTATTCGACTTTGACATGCGACTTGAGGGGATCGCCGACCCCGACGCGGGCGATGCGGCGACGACCGACCTGATGTCGCTCGCCCAGTGGTACACCCACGTGCTCGAGCGATCGATCAGGCGGGCACCAGGCCAGTACTGGTGGGTGCACAATCGCTGGCGTCCCCGTCACAACAAGCCTCGAGCGCGGCGGCGAGTGGCCTGAGGATCGCTGCCCGTCGCGGGTGGATTCGGCGGAATCGCTACACTCCAAGCTGATCGATCGCCAGCATCCGTCGGATTGAAGAGCCGTAGGACCGTCGCAAATGCCAGAGTGGTTCCGTACCGCCGACAGTGAGGATTGCCCTCGCGGGAGTGTGGTGGAGCGGATCGTCGCCGGGCGCGTGGTGGCCCTCGCCCATACCCAGGATGGCTCATGGCATGCGCTGGATGGCGTCTGCCCACATCAGGGCGGTCCGCTGGGGACGGGCCGCCTCTGCGGCACGACCCTGACATGCCCCTGGCACGGCTGGCAATTCGACGTACTCGACGGCCAGCATCGGCTGAGCGTGTCGGTCCGCCAGCCCACGTTTCCGGTCGAACAGCGACCCGACGGGATCTGGGTCCTCATCGAACCCGCTTCCTCGGGTCCATCGGCGACAGGGTAGGCTCTGGGACTCGAGAGTCATCTGGCCGAGTTCTGCCGTGATCCAGTACCGATCCTTCCGCAACGACGACCCACCGAGATTGGCCGAAGCCTGGCGGTCGGCTGACCTCGGCACCGGCGCTTTGCAGCCAATGACCACGAGCCTGCTCGAGTCTGCGGTCTTCTCAAAACCCCACTTCGACCGTGAAGGCCTGATCGTCGCCACCGCGGATGACCGCGTGCTGGGATTCGCGCACGCCGCATTCGGTCCTGATCAGACGGGCGCTGCGCTCGATCACGGCGTCGGCAGCACGCTGATCGTGGCGGTCGTGCCTCATGTCGACCGAACGGGCATCGCCGCCGGACTGCTCGACCGCACCGAAGCCTATCTGAGACATCGTGGCGCGGAGAAAGTCCTCGGTGGCGGGAGCGGGCAACTGAGGAGTTTCTATCTCGGACTCTACGGTGGGGCCGATCTTCCGGGCATTCTCGACTCGTCGACGCTGATGCAGGAGTGGTTCACCAACGCCGGTTACGCGATCGACCACCGGATCGCAGTCCTGCGCCGCAGCCTGGGGACGTATCGCCCATCGATCGATCGAATCCATCTGGCGATTCGTCGTACCACCAGGCTGTGTGCGATCGACGAACCCTCCAGACGATCGTGGTGGGAGGCGGCGACCACGACTGGCATGGCGCTGCGTCGCTACGAACTGCGCGACGAGGCTGACAACGTGCTGGCGACTGCATCATTCTGGGACATGCAGCCGCTGGCGGCATCCCGCGGTGTCGTGGCCGCCGGTCTGCTACGGGTCGAGGTATGTGGCAGCCGCCGGCGGCAGGGGCTGGCCCGATACGTCCTGGGAGAAGCGATGCACGACCTGGCTGCCGAAGGCATCGCGTCGGTCGAACCCCAGGTCTCAGACAAGGACGTCGCCACGGTCCAGCTCTACTCCCGACTTTGATTCGAGATCGTTTCCCACGGTTCAGTATTCCGAAAACCGTGACCGCTCAGGGCAGGTCGCTCGCAGAAGCCCGGCCGTCGATGGCCGCGAGCGACTGGACGTGTTCGGCCACAGCCGTCGCGCAGTCGTTCAACGTATGGTGCTCCGTGGCCCGCACCAATCGCACCGAGAGCGGAGCGGCGGATGCCGCATTGAAACGAACATCCGCCAGGAACGTCTGCAGCAGTCGTCGCCGTTCGGGAGAGGAGTGAAGCAGCCAGTGCACCCACGCCCAGGCCTCGGCATATTCGTCCTGGGTCAGGGCAGCCGCCGACGTCAACGACTCAAGTCGCACGAGATCGGGCCGCCAGGTTCCCTCGAGGAGTCGGGTTTGGAGGTGTTGAACGTGTTCGCGATGCAGTCCTCCGGCTGAGCGAGGCAACTCGAAGCACTCCGCCAGACCCTCGTCGATCCACAACGGCACTCCGGGCATCACCGCATGCACATACCCGTGAGTCGTCTCGTGCCTGAGATCCTCCGCTATGCGATCCTGCCAGCACGCGTAGACCGTGAGAGAAGTGTCGGTCTCCACGAAGAACGCTCG
>JBJTBB010000394.1:0-8638 GCA_046091125.1 Planctomycetaceae bacterium | reverse complement strand
GGCGCTGCGCGACCGGATGCCGTTGTGGCGAAGGGCAAGCCGCCGACGATCGACCCGCCCGTCTGCCGGATCACCGGGCTCTTGCTAGGCGGTGGTCGGCGCTCGTCACGTTCCGGTTCACTGTTCATGTCGATGGTGCTCAGACTTGACCTGCTCCAAGGATCGAAATCGTCACTCCTTGGCTCAGATCTCTCGAAGATCGAGGTCAATGGTCCGCGAATGGATCCCTCTGAAGCCGTTCATCGCCGGTTGGAGAGTCCCCTTTTCCTCGGCAGTTCCTGACGATATAGTGAAGTAGCATAGACGTTCATGTCGATTAACCCGTCTTGCAACGGTCGCGGGGTGGAGCAGCCCGGTAGCTCGCGAGGCTCATAACCTCGAGGTCACAGGTTCGAATCCTGTCCCCGCCATTCTACTTTTTTGGACGTCCTGCCCCCTGCTGAACCGTAGGGGGCAGGAGGCTCTGGGCAACAGTTGCACGCCCGGCTACAAGGAAGCGATGGCCTTGTCTATCAAACTTCCACCCAAGCGAAACCTCTGCGGAACGGCAGAGGCGGCGGAAATCTACGGGTGCCGCGTCTCTCACATTCGCGGCATGGCGATTCGAGCGGAGATCTGGTCGAAACAGGTCTCTCAGAGGACATTCGTCTACGACGCCGACGAGATTCGCAGACTGGCCGCCGAGCGCGACCGACTGCGGCAGGCCGGCAAGCTCTGCGGCCGACGCCCGAGCGGCAGGAAATCTGCCTAGAGTCCCACGGTTTTTTGGCGAATGTTTTCTTGTTGACGAATTGGAGATAACTCCATATCTCTGTCCATCGTCAGCGAGGACGACATGAACGTTGAGTTTTGGATTCAGTTGCTTTTGCTGGTCGCTCGTCTGGTTGCGGCCGGCAGCAGGTGGTTCACGCCAGCATTGAGGGGGCGAGTCGGATTCGCTCCGGTGAGCTCGACCATGAGGTCGGATACCTCACCGGGTTTGGCGATGTGCGCCGGATCGACACGCAGGAGTTTCACCGTCTGGTGAGCATCGGCCGGATTGTTGCAGCCTGACCGTCCACCTCGTGTTATCATCTGCCCAAAAGAAATGCGTCCATTCTTCCCTTGACAGCGTCCAGCAGCCCAATCCCGTTGCCATTTTCCTCGTCTCGAAAGGAACTGATCCGATGCGTCGAGCTGCCTTAGCCTGTGCCGCCGTAATCCTCGCCGTTCCGGCGTTCGCTGCCGATGACTACGAGTATGACGGCGTTCACTCTTCGGTCGGCTTCAAGGCCCGTTTCCTCGATATCAGCTGGATCCAGGGACGCTTCAACGACGTCTCTGGGAGGTTCATCCTCGACCGTGACGATCCGGCCAAGTCGTCCTTCACGCTTTCGATCCAGGTCGATAGCGTCGATACCGCGAATACCGCCCGCGACGAGCATCTTCGTCAGCCCGACTACTTCGACTCCAAGCAGTTTCCGACCATCGACTTCAAGAGTACGAAGGTAAAGGGAATTCCCGGCGGTTACGAGGTCACCGGCGACTTTACGATGCACGGCGTCACGAAGCCGGTGACGTTCATGTTCCTCGGCGGCCGTGAGATTACGGCGATGGGCAAAAAGCGCGTCGGATTCGCCGCAGAACTCAAACTCAAGCGAAGTGATTTCAATTTCGACAAGACGGCGATCGGCAATATAGGCGACGAGGCGCTGATCGTCATTGACTGTGCCGGGCAGCGTGACTGAGACCACGCTCGGCCCGCTGACCATCAGCTCAGCCGCGATCGTGACAGCTGCCATCGCCACTATGACAGTGGTGGCCTGCCGACATACAGGAAAGCGGTCTACCGGTCTGGCCGCCTCATCGGCCGTGCTCGCTGGAGCAGCTGCGGGCCTTTGGCTCTTGAACGCACAGCCGCGTCTTCCTCCACGCGTGGGAATCGAGCGTTTGCTGGTGATAGGGCTTCCGCTGGCGGCGATCGCCGAGGCGATTGCGGTCAGAGCGGGTTTGGGCCGTGTCAGCACGATTGTCCGCGGCGTCACTGCGTTGGTGCTCGTCCGCGTGCACCTCCACGACTCGGTTCATCTCATGGACACGGAGTCGGCGAGTAGTGCGCAGCTACTCGCCGCGGCCGTGCTGGCAGCGATCGAGTGGCCAATCGTGGCGGCGGGCGAGCGGTCCGATGGCGGTGGCGTGGTGACGGTACTCGCCGTCGTGCTCGCGCTCGCGGCGTCCGCCGTCGTGATTCCAATGGCGGGCTACGTAAAAGGCGGCCTTGTGGCGGCCCTGTTCGCGTTGGCGGTCGGTAGCGTGCTGGCTGGCGGCGGCCGTGTGGGGCTCGTCGGATTCGGCTTCGCCGCGCTTGTGGGTATCGTCGTCGTCGGGCGGTTCTTTGGCGGCCTGTCATCCCCGGCTGCGATTCTCCTGTGCAGCCCGCCGATACTGACTGTCGTCGTTGGCCGTGTTGGCGAGTGTCTCGGCGGAAGGACGGCAGGACGGGTGTTGCGGTCGGCGGGATACCGGCTTGCGTTGGCGATCGTGCCGCTTGTGATCGTCATTGCGCAAGGCTACTTCGACTTCGATCGCTCCTTTCGTCGGATCCTCACCCCGCCGGTAACGCCGGATCCACCGCCAAAGTCGTCATGAGTCTCGGCCGCCATGCGGGCGAATTCCTCCGCCGTGAACGAATAGTCAGCCGTGATCGAAAGGCCAATAGAAAGGACTGATGGGCCCGCGGTAGTATGATGCCTCCAAACCAGGCGAGCCGCGAACGGGTCTTGATCGACTCGCGGGGCTTCGTCAGGCAGGAGTATTCGCGAAAAGACACCATGGGGAGACAACGCACCTCCCAACCCTTTCCCACTGAGATTTGCGAGTGAAGACGTACATCACGACGATCAAGTTCACCCAGCAGGGCATCAAGGACATCGACCACTCGACCAAGCGGGCGGCGAGCTTCAAGGCCGAAGCGAAGAAATGCGGCGCGAAGGTCAAGGAGATCTTCTGGACATTAGGCGATTTCGACGGCCTGCTGATCCTGGAAGCACCGGATGACGAAGCAGCGACGGCCGCCATTTTGCACCTCGGCGCCAAGGGTAACGTGCACACGTCCACCACTCGGGCTTATACCGCCTCGGAGATCGAAAAGATCGTGCGCAAGGTGCACGGAGAGGGAAAGTAGAGGCTTCCGCACGATTCGATCCCTGATCGTTCATCTGGCGGAATCGTGAGACTCTGCGGCTGTTGAGTATGCGACTCGCGTGAGAGCGGAATCGTTCCGGTGATGGTCGAGCGTCGTTGACCGGACAGGTATGTGATGCCGTGTGCGGGCTGAGGTGACCCGTGGAATGGGTGCATATCCTCGATCTGGAAGATGGAGGCTTTTCGGTGATCACCCGGTTACCAATCAACCATCCCGTAAGCATCAGAACCTCGGCGATTTACGCGGCTTGGGAATGAGCCGTCCTCCGATGAGCAGGTGGGAAACGTTGCGAACGTCGCTTCCGCGTCGCAGAGTGGGCATCGAATTATCCGTTCCGGGGAATGGAGAACCCGGCCGAGCGGGACGCGAGGGGATGATCCTGCTCACGCTCGCCGCCCTTCAATTCATCGGAATTGTGGATTTCATGATCGTCATGCCGTTGGGGCCGCAGCTATTGGCGGGCCTCGGCATCGATGCCCAGCAGTTCAGTCGTGTGGTGTCTGCCTACACGCTCTCGGCCGGGGTCGCCGGATTCGTCGTGTCGCCGTGGCTTGACCGCGTACCGCGAAGGACGGCCTATCTCGTCTCATCGCTTGGTTTGCTTGCAGGCACGGTCGCTTGCGCGTTCGCCTCCAATTCCCAACAGTTGCTGGCGGCGCGGTGTGTGACCGGCGCCTTCGGTGGCGTGCATGGTGCATTGGCCCTCGCGATCGTCGCAGACGTGGTTCCTCCCGATCGCCGCGGTCGGGCCAACGGGATGCTGATGTCCGCCTTCGCGGTCGCCTCGGTCGCGGGTGTCCCAATCGGCATCGTGCTTGAAAACCGTTTTGGCTGGCAGGCCCCATTTTTACTCTGGGGGCGGTGGGTGTACCGCTCGTCGCGCTCGCGGCTTGGGTGATGCCATGCGTCGTCATGCACACGGAGGGATCGCCCCGGCACCCGGTCGCGCAGCTTTTCGAGACGGTCGCGGATTCCTCCCATCGGCGTGCCTTTGCCTTGATTGCAGTTCTGATGGTCGCCGCATTCTCCGTCATCCCGTTCATTAGTACGGCGTTCGTGGCAAATGTCGGAGTCACCGAGAGCCAGCTACCTGCGGTTTTCATCATTGGCGGGCTGCTTACACTCGTGACCACGCCCCTCGTTGGCCGGCTCGTCGACCGTCACGGTGGCCTCGCCGTATTTCGATGCGTGGTGCCAGTGTCGGCCATATTGTTCCTCGTTGTGACCAATCTGCCCGTGGTCGGATTCGTCGCGGCGGCATTGGTGTTGGCCATGCTGATGGCCTCAAACGCGAGCCGGATGGTGACGGCGATGTCGCTGATCATGTCGAGCATCGAGCCACATCGGCGCGGGAGTTTTATGTCGGTCAACTCGTCGGTGCGGCATGTCGCCAGCGGGCTGGGAACAACGCTCGGAGGCATGATCGTTGTGGGCGGCGGCGGCGAGCCGCGTCGCAACTTTGGGACGGTCGGCCTGCTCGCCGCCTGTGCGACACTGGCGAGCCTGTTGCTCGCCGCCCGCATACGTAGCTTGGTCTGATACAGGCTTTCAGCAAATTCCCTTCGATCGTTTCGCATCAATTGCGGGTGCCCGCACGGCATACGATCTGACTGCACCCCCGAGGGTTGTAACCATCACTCAGTACTTCGGTGCATCTGATGCAAGCCCAGCTGTGGGTCGGGTTGTCGCGTGTATGCCGCCGGAAGCATCTCCCGGCTGGATCGTCATCAGTGCTGTCGGTAAAGGGAATCAGTGAACCGCAACCATACAATCAGGGCTTTGCGACAGGCGATTCGCTGGAACTGCTCTGCGTAAGCCACCCTCCGCAGGTCCGCTGCCTCTTGACGGAATTGCCCTTCCGGGAAACGCCGAGATGATGATTCAAACCAGTGCGTCAACTTTCTCTGCTCGGCGTGCCGCCAGCCTGCTTTTTTTCTGCATGCTCGCGTGTGTCGGCGGCAACGCTGGCATCAATTGTGCCGAGGCGGCCCCCAAGAAGCTGAAGGTCTTCATCCTTGCGGGTCAATCCAATATGGAGGGCCATGCCGAAATCCGTACGTTTGACTACATCGGCAAGGATGCGATGACGGCCCCCCTCCTCCTGGAGATGCGCAACTCCGATGGCACTCCCAGGGTATGCGACAGGGTCTGGATGTCGTATTTGACAGGCCCCTACGACGGCAGTGCCAATGGCGAGGGTCTGGGCAGATTAACCGCCGGATTTGGAGAGCGTGGAAAACAACCGACCAAGTTAAGCAGCAAGATCGGCCCTGAGTTCACCTTCGGAATCATCATGGAGAAAGAGCTACGTGAGCCAATTCTGATCATCAAATGTGCGTGGGGTGGCAGGTCACTCAATACGGAATTCCGTCCGCCCAGCGCCGGCCCATACACGCTTCCCCGGGAGATCCAGGAACTGTGGGACAAGTATCCCCAGGGCGCCCACGGGATTCCCAAGGCCGAAGATCGGAAAAAATGGTGGGACGAAAAGCATGCGGCGTCGGGGGTGTTCTACCGCATGATGATCGAGCACGTGAAAAAGGTACTGACGGACCCCAAGCGGGTGTGTCCGGAGTATGACGCGACGGCCGGCTATGAGTTGGCCGGGTTCGTCTGGCTTCAGGGGTTCAATGATCTCGTCGATGGGACCACGTACCCCAGGCGGAATGAGCCTGGGGGGTATGACGAATACTCACGCCTTCTGGCACACCTTATTCGGGACGTGCGGCGGGATCTTTCAACGCCGACGATGCCGTTCGTGATCGGCGTGCTTGGGGTCGACGGTGTCAAGCATGTGAATTTTCGAAAGGCGATGAGTGCTCCGGCCGACATGCCCGAGTTCAGGGGCAATGTGATAGCCGTCGACACCGCCCCCTTCTGGGATCATGCCATCGCGGCGGCACAACCCAAGCAGACGGAATACAATGCGATCATCGCCACGGCTCACCAGTTGACGGCCGATGGCACGATCGACAAGGAATGGAAGTGGGAGAAGTACTGGAAGCCGGTCGGGAACCCGTCACCGGAGGAGCGTACATGGCGATTCAAGTCCATCGCTCCGACCGAACGGAAAGACAAGCAGGACAAATACGACGCAAGGCGTTTCCGTGACATCACGCTGCCATCCGGATTGGAAGATTGGTTCGCGACCACTTTCGATGACAGCCGCTGGACGGCAGGCAAGGCTCCCGTTGGCAAGGGAGTTTGGAAACACAGCGGTGTCACTCTCGACAGATTTCCCTCAGCTTGGGGCGAGGAGGAATTCATACTTATGCGTACGGCGTTCGACATCGACGAACTCGATTTCGAGTCGTATCGCATCGCGGTTCTGGCCAGACAGGGATACCACGTGCACCTGAATGGTCAGAAGCTACACACCTACGTCTGGTGGGCAGACAGCCCACGGTACGCTTCGGTCGTTCTCGAAGGAGATAAGGCAAACGTGCTCAAGATGGGTAGGAACGTCTTGGCGGTGTATGCCAATGACCAGTATGACGAGGTTTCCCCGGACCACTACGCGGCGATCGACGTTCGCATCGAAGGCATCACCAAGTCAGACAAGGATCAACTCGATCTCGCGCTGGAGGAAGTCCTCACGCCAAAAGATAGAGAAGCCCTCGCAGGTGCCTCGAATGGTGGCTATCACTACTGGGGCAGCGCTAAGATCTTTGCACAGATGGGAAAGGCTTTTGCGGAGGCGTTACTGCGCTTCCAGCGTTGAGTCGAGCGGCGGAGTCAGGCTCAGGCAATCGACTGCCAGCAGCTGACTATCGCCGGAGTTACTCCTGTTGCGTGCTTTCCCCGCCGACTTGACGAGCGCCTCGGCAAGCGTGAGTCATCATGGCACCCGTGAGGAAACAAATTAGTTGCCCGCACGCGAGTGGACAATATTGGCGCGATTGGCTGTCCGGGAGGGTTGGCGTTGGCCGTGCCCCCCGGTTCGTCTGGTAGACGGTAAACAGTGCGGTGACCTATTGGATGTCAGATTCATGGGCCGCCCGAACGTAGTTCCGTCACTCGATCAAAGGATATCCGCGGTTCGAGTCAATTGGTCGTCGGGTATCACACACGAACATCCTAGCTCCTCCCACGTGTTGCTCGGGTCGGGGGACTGCTGGCATACTTTTTTTAAAACCTTTTCACGCGCGGCGATCGCCACCGCGTTGATGACCAGGAGCGCATCCGATGCATATCCGAAGTGGTCCGATCATCTCAGCCGTTGTCACTGTCGCGGCGGTGATGATTCCCATCGCCGCTGTTGCAAGCCCCCCGGTGGCACCCTCCGACGCCCTCACGCCGCATGAGCAACAGTCGAAGTTCCACCTTCCTGAGGGGTTCGCAATCGAGTTGGTGGCTGCAGAGCCCGACATCCAGAAGCCAATGAATCTGGCATTCGACACCCGCGGCCGGCTGTGGGTGACGCACTCGGTGGAGTATCCCTTCGCCGTCAATGAGGGCTCGATGCCCCGCGACGGCGTCACGGTGCTCTCCGACTTCGGTCCCGATGGCCGCGCACGAAACGCGGTGCGCTTCGCCGACAGCCTCAACATTCCCATCGGTGTCCTCCCCATCGGCCGTGGCGACGAGGCGATCGTCTGGTCGATCCCACACATCTGGAAGCTCGCCGACACCGACGGTGACGGCAGAGCCGACGTACGGGAGGTGCTCTACGGCCCGTTCGACTTCGTCGACACACACGGCGACCAGAACGCGTTCCGCCTCGGCTCTGACGGTTGGGTCTACGCGTGTCACGGTTTCCGCAACGACTCGAAGGTGAAGATCCGTGGAAGAGGCGATGTCGTCATGGAGTTGCAGTCGGGCAACACCTATCGGTTCCGTCTCGACGGATCGGCGATCGAGCCGGTGACACGCGGACAGGTCAATCCCTTCGGCCTCGACATCGATGCCCTCGGCAACGCCTTCACGGCCGACTGCCATTCGCGGCCGGTAACTATGCTGCTTCGTGGCGGCGTGTATGAGAGCTTCGGAAAGCCGCACGATGGGCTCGGTTGTGCGCCATCGATGACCGGGCACGACCATGGCTCCACCGGAATCGCGGGCGTGACGATCTACGACGATTCAGCCGGCTTCCCCGCCGAATTCGACGGTGACCTGTTCGTTGGAAACGTGATCACCAACACGGTCCATCGCGATCGAATCCGGTGGCGTGGCAGCTCACCATGGGTTGAATCGCCTGAAGACTTTCTCACCTGCGAGGACTGGTGGTTCCGGCCAGTGGACCTTCGCCTCGGCCCCGACGGTGCGCTGTACGTCGCCGACTTCTACAACTGCATCATCGGACACTATGAGGTCGATCTCCATCATCCACGTCGTGATCGGGAGCGCGGGCGCGTGTGGCGGGTGGTCTGGCGTGGGCCCGCCCGGGGCGATGTGAATGCCCCCCCGCCGTTCCCCGACCTCGCGCGCACCGACTTGCCGACGCTCCAACGATTG
>JBJTBB010000393.1:0-10662 GCA_046091125.1 Planctomycetaceae bacterium | reverse complement strand
GTGCGTTCGATTATTCCGGGCCGCTCGCCGAGAGCGTGCTGCTGGCGAATGTGGCGTACCGCCTCGGTGTGTCGTTTGATTGGAACGCCGATTCGCTGACGGTCCACCGGGTCGTTTCGAACAGTGGGGTTTCACCCAGTCCGTCCGACATCTCGCGACTGCTCGCCCGTGACTATCGAGCTGGGTGGCACATCTGATCGTTCGAAAGCGTTCTCAGTCGGATCGATCTCGCCCAACTGTCCGCTTCCCAGATTCATTGGCTCCTGGGATCGCTTCAACCGTGGGTTTTTCGATGATTTGCGGACGGTGAGCACCGCAAATCGACCCATCGGCCGGTCGTCCGAGGTCTTCGATCGCGTATGGATGCCTTGAGCGGCACGCGGGTGTTCGCGCACCCGGATGAGGAACCAGCCGTGCAGGGGCTTCTCGGTTCCTCGAGGAGGTGCTTCATGGACGCGGAACGTTCCAGGGTGATCGTGCCACCCCTGGCCAATCCCCACGCGACGATGGTCGGAATGGCCGAACGCAGGCCGACCCGGCAGCTTCGACGCCATCTCCTCCGTTCGCTCGCCAAGTGGTCCGGGATGATGGTCGCTCGTCACGGTGGCCCGCGCTCCACGGGGAGTCCCGGCGGACGTCGGCAGGGACGTACTGGTACGCATGGACTCGAGACGCTCGAGGCGCGGTCGATGCTCTCGGCCACACCACCGACCTTGTCGGTGTCGGACGTCGCGCTGGACGAGGGGGATGACGGCCGTCGCTACGCGATCTTCACGCTCGTGCTGTCGGAGCCCGCATCGAAAAAGGTCGTCGTGTCGGTCGTGACGCAGCCGGGAACGGCTACGGCCGGCGTCGACTTCGTGAAATTCAAAGGCTCCGTTCCTTTTTCGAAAAACATCCTCTCCCGCGAAGTCCGCGTGGCGGTGAAGGGTGACACGTCGATCGAGGAGGATGAAACCTTCTCGATGGTGCTCGTGAAGGCGAAGGGGGCGACACTCGCCGTCTCGCGAGGTACGGCAACGATCATGGATGACGACGCGCCACAGCCGACCACGGCCCCGGACCCGACGACCATCGCCGATCCGGTCGATCCGGCTCCTGTAGGTGGTGTTGTCCCCGAGCCGACAGTCGGCCTTTCGGGCGAACCCGTGCCTGCTGGTGGCGTGATCGATGTCACGTGGAGATGGGAAGAAACCCGGGTATTTACGGGCTTCGACCCCAGCCGTCACTCCTTCGCCCTCGACTGGTTTCGTGGCGCCGACCTCGAGCTTACCGATCGTCATGGAAGTGCCGTACTGAGTATTCCCGCGATGCGACAGTCCTACACGCTCTCGGGCGTTGCGCTGACGAGTCTCTCGATCGAGAACTTCACCTGGAAGGATCCCTCGGCTGGTGTCTACCTCTCCGGTGTCCTCTCGACGGGGCCAACACCAACACCAACACCAACACCAACACCAACACCAACACCAACACCAACACCAACACCAACACCAACACCTGATCCTTCTGCAGAACTCGTGTTCACCGTCACGAGTGACTGGCAGACAGGCTTCAACGGTGAAGTGCGAATCAACAACACATCGACGAGTGCCCTTGCGAATTGGACTGTGACGTTTGATCTTGAGGGAGAGATTTCGTCGCTTTGGAACGGCGTCATCGCCAGCCGCTCCGGCACCAACTACACCGTTCGCGGGGCGGACTGGAACAGATCGATCGATCCAGGTGCCTCGACATCGTTTGGCTTCACGGCGTCACCCGGGGGGCCGGCGGTGATGCTGCACAGACTCTCGCTCGTCGGCGGCATCGCCGAGCCCACACCATCACCCTCTCCCGCCCCACCGCCGTCTCATGGCAACGGCCGTGTGTTCGAGGTCAACCCTGCCGGTGCCGACATCGTCGGGTTCGATCCGGCTGTCGACCGGCTCGAGTTCGGTGATGTCTCCGTTCACAACCTGATTCTCGGCAGACTTGCATCCGGAGAGGTCGCGATCGTGAACCCCTGGGCCTGGACCCCCGAGTATCAGGTGATCCGTGGAATCACATTCAATGACCTGCGGATCGAGAACTTCGGTATCGTGCAGAACGAGCACCTCCGGCAGGACATCGGTGGCGCGCTCTCATGGGAACAGGGCGTCGGACCACGGGTCGCGGGTACGGTCTACGTCCGTTCTCACGAATACGGCGCATCGCAGGTGATCGAAGGATTTGATCCCGCCGTCGACAGGCTCTCGTTCCTCTACTTCGGCACCCGCGAGCGGCTTTCGATCACAGACACCGCCCAGGGACTGCTCATCTCGGTCGAGCCGACGGGCCAGCGCGTGCTCCTCTTGGGCGTCACCAAAGGCGAACTCGTACCCGCCAATATCGAGTTCCATCACGATCAGGTGGTGGAAGACCAACTTGAAGTGCCCTTCGGCTTTGCGGCCGATCAGGTGACGTTGGTGAGCCGGATGGGACTGCTCACACCCCGGGCGCCCGCTGGCCAGGTGACCGACGGACACCAGACGAGCCCTGGCAGTGGCGAGCCAAACGATCCTGGGCACGTCCACCACCCGGGCGACGGCCATCAACCGGGAGAGGATGACTGCTGTCCCCCACCGAACGATCCCTCAGATCCGAATGGAATGGTCCCTGATCCCATGTCGCCTCCACCCGCCGACCCGGCCGCAGGTGGGTGGTCTCTCCGGACGAGTGGGAATCAGATCGTCGATGCAAGCGGTCGATCGGTGCGGATCGCCGGCGTGAACTGGTTCGGGCTGGAGACGGCCAACTTCGCTCCCCATGGGCTCTGGGCCCGCGGCTACCGCGAGATGATGGATCAGATGAAGGCGGAGGGCTTCAACACCATCCGTCTGCCCTACAGCGACCAACTGCTCCAACCGGGTGGCACTCCCAACGGAATCGACTTCTCGAAGAATCTCGATCTACGGGGTCTCGATGGCCTGGGAGTGATGGACCGGATCGTCGCCTACGCCGGTCAGATCGGCCTGCGGATCATTCTCGACCACCATCGCTCAGAGGCTGGAAGCGGACCGAATGGATCGGGACTGTGGTACTCATCCGTTTTTCCGGAGTCGACATGGATCGCGACCCTCGCGATGCTCGCCGGCCGCTATGCATCGGCGCGTGCGGTGATCGGCATCGACCTTCACAACGAACCCCACGGCCCGGCCACCTGGGGCGATGGCGGTCCAAACGATTGGCGACTGGCGGCGGAACGGGCAGGCAATGCGGTGCTGGCCGCGAATCCGAATCTGCTGGTCATCGTGGAAGGCGTCGAGAGGGCGGCATCCGGCAGTTACTGGTGGGGTGGCAATCTCTCCAACGCCATGAGCCATCCGGTGCGGCTCTCGCTGCCCGGTCGACTCGTCTACTCGCCCCATGACTACCCGGCGAGCGTCTACCCCCAGTCCTATTTCAGCGCGCCCGACTATCCTCGCAACCTGTTCGACGTCTGGGACCGCAACTGGGGCTACCTGTTCCGCTCCGGCACGGCACCGGTCCTGCTGGGTGAGTTTGGCACGAAGCTCGAGACCGCCAGCGATCGTGCCTGGTATGACGCGATGGTCGACTACCTCTCAGGCGACCTCGACGGCGACGGCAGCATCGACCTCTCCGCCGGCCAGCTGGGCCCGAGTTGGACCTACTGGTCATGGAATCCGAACTCCGGGGATACCGGAGGCATCCTGGCCGACAACTGGTCGACGGTGAACACGGCGAAGGTGCAACCGCTCCGCGGAGTGCAGTACGCGTTCGATTGCAACGCACTTCCGGCACAGCCCCCCGCTCCTCCGGTCGATTCCGGCCCCGGACCCACCGATCCTTCACCGACGCCGACGCCAAATCCCAGTGAACCAGCGGACCTCCCGATCGCCACGCATGACAAGGTGCTCGCCGCCTACTTCCCGGAATGGGGCATCTACGGTCGCGACTTTCGGATCGCCGACGTACCCGCCGAACGGCTCACACACCTGATCTATTCGTTCGTCAACCTCACGAGCACGGGGGAAGTCGCGATCTACGACTCCTACGCCGCCCTCGAGAAACGGTTTCCCGCAGATCAGAGCGTCTCCGGAGAGGCGGACCAGTGGTACTATCCACCGGGCGATCCGCGAGCCGATCAGACGGTGTGGGGAAACTTCAACCAGATCGCCCAGCTCAGGCAGAAGTATCCGCATCTGACCGTCACGGTCGCGATCGGCGGC
Organism: Planctomycetaceae bacterium; assembly: GCA_046091125.1. GTDB lineage: Bacteria > Planctomycetota > Planctomycetia > Pirellulales > UBA1268 > UBA4655. Next base: position 6,457 of record JBJTBB010000393.1, on the reverse strand, counting down.
TGGACACTCTCCGACCATTTCAGCGCCGTCTGCTCGACGGCCGCCGGACGCGAGACATTCGCCACGAGCGTCGTGAGGTTCCTCGACACATACCGAATGGTCGACGGTGTCGATCTCGACTGGGAGTATCCAGCCGGTGGCGGTGAAGGCGGCAACTCCGCGAGTCCCTCCGACGGAGCGAACTACGCGTCGTTCGTGGCGCTCCTGCGGCGGAAACTCGACGCCCTGGGGACGGAACGTGGCAGGCGATACGGGATCACCGTCGCGTCACCGGCCGGACTCGAGAAGATCGCCAACTTCAACCTTCCGGGCCTCGCCCCGCACGTCGACCACTTCAACGTGATGACCTACGACTTCCACGGCACATGGGAGAACACGACCGGCCACCAATCAGGCTTCACTGGAGACCCCGCCGGGTATGACGTGCAAACGGCGGTGCGGGCCTACCTCGCCGCGGGAGTGCCGGCCGCGAAGATCGTGCTAGGTGCACCGCTCTACACCCGCGCGTGGAGTGGAGTGGCCGACGGCGGCGACGGTGGTTACGGCGAGCAGGCCCAGGGTGCGGCACCGGGCTCGTTCGAGCCGGGCAACTACGACTACAAGGATCTCCTCGCTCGACTGCAGGATCCTTCGGGAGGCTGGCGACTCTACTGGGACGACCACGCCCAGGCAGCCTACCTATTCAATGACGGCCAGGATCTCTACAGCTCTTTCGAAACACCCACGTCGATCGCCCAGAAGGCGTCCTGGGCTGAGAGCATCGGCCTCGGTGGAATGATGTTCTGGGACATTTCCAACGACGCGATCGACTCATCCGAGAGCCTCACTCGGGCCGCCTACGACGTATGGGTATTGAATCGGTCGTTCGACGAGATCCGGGACGGCTCGAGCCTCGATGCGGAGATCATCGTCGGAGGGGACGGCGTCATCGCGGAATTGCCTCCGCAGGCCTGAATGTTCTCGGATCGCCGTGCCGCCGGGTGATCGGATGATCTCGGATGATTCACCGCTCCCAGTCTGATCGACCGTGGCTCGAGGACCGCAACGTCCCTGACTGCGTTTGACAGCGGCGAAAGGCGCCCACGATCGTCTTGACCCGTTCGGGAAGTTGCGGCGACCGATGTCCCTCGACCTCTCTTTCCTCAGGCATTTCGGAGGCACCGACCGTGGGCAAACTTCTCGCCGAAGCCATCGGCACGTTCTGGCTCGTCCTTGGAGGCTGTGGCAGCGCGGTACTGGCGGCGGCCTACCCGGAACTCGGAATAGGCTTCGCCGGCGTGTCGCTGGCCTTCGGACTGACGGTACTCACGATGGCCGCGTCGATCGGCCACATCTCGGGCTGCCACCTCAACCCCGCCGTGACTGCGGGACTCGTAGCCGGCGGCAGGTTTCCAGCCAAGGATGCGCTCGGCTACGTGGTTGCGCAGGTGCTCGGCGGAATGGACGGAGCGGGACTGCTGTACCTCGTCGCCCGCGGCGCCCCCGGCTTCTCACTCGAAGGCGGCTTTGCCTCCAACGGCTACGGCGAACACTCACCCGGTACCTATCCGCTCGCCTGCTGCTTTCTCGTGGAGGCCGTGCTGACGGCGATGTTCCTGTTCGTGATCCACGGCGTTACCGACAAACGGGCGGGCAGCGTCATCGCCCCGATTGCAATCGGCCTGTGCCTGACACTCATCCATCTCGTGAGCATCCCGGTCACCAACACCTCCGTGAACCCCGCCCGCAGTACGGCGACGGCCGTGTTCATCGGTGGCTGGGCGATCCAGCAGTTGTGGCTGTTCTGGGTCGCGCCGATTCTCGGCGGAATCGTCGGCGGTCTCCTATATCGGACGGTCGCCGACTGCTGCGAGTGATCCGGCACATGGTTCTCCGTTCCCATTGAAACGCCGTGCGCACGAGGGCTTCAGGGTGCCGTCGGTGGCGCGGGTACCGTGATCCAAAGCGAGGTCAGCCGCTCCCGGCCGAATGTGACGGGCATTCCGGCACCGGTCACTCGCACCGGACCGCTGAAGGGTGCCTTCGCCTCCAGCACGAGCGTCACCTTCTTCGACGATTCGCCGTCGGCAGCCGAGGTGACGACGGCAGCCGTGATCGCTTCGGGGGGATCGACCAGCCGCACCTCGAAGGCCTCCTTGAAGCCACCCAGTCGGCCGACCGTGATCGGCAGGTCGGCCTTGCCGCCCACCACGAGTGATACCGCATCGACCGTGGAGGCGAGGACCACCGTGGACGACTCGGCCGCCACCGAGAGCCGCACCAGGTGGGCTGGTCCGGCTCGCCCGCGGCGTTCGCGGAGGGCGAACACGAACGTGTCGTCTGTAGGCGGCTTCCAGACGATGGCCGGCTCACGGTCCGTGTTCGACAGCAAGCGGGTGCCGGACGAGTCGCGGATCTCGAAAAGCGTATCGGCCTCATATCCCTCGGCATGCCCCACCACGGCGATCGCCAGCGAATCGCCCTTTTTCGCCTTCACACGCCAGGCGCGTTCGACTCCCGCCTGGTCGAATCGACCCGTGGCGACGAAGGGCGGTTCGACGGCTTCGACTTCACCGTCGGTCGCCATTCCGCCCGAGAGCACGCGGCCGTCCACGATCGGAAGCTCGACAGCGTTGCAGATCCCCGGAAACGCGATCCAGCGACCGGCTACCGGCCCCGCTTCTTCGATGTCGCCCGGCGGTCGATCGTCCGCAGCCGGAACGATCAGCGGTTCGAGCGATTCCGGCAGATTCCAGCCCGATGGCATGAGTGCAGTCGCGGCATCCCTGGCGAGGGCCGAGGGGAGTGTGCCCGCAAGACAGGGACCGGCGGTCACCGTGAGGCGATAGACATAGTCCGGCCCACCCGCAAGCTCGATAGTGGAAGATGGCTCGGACGGAAACCCCCAGACACGGATCACGACTGGACCGCTTCTCTCGGCCGTAAAGACGATGCGGGGATCGAGACCTCGTGCATCGAGCGTGCGTACCCGGTAGCCACCGCGTTCGTCGACGAGATCAAGGACGGCGTCGACCGGTGAGCCTGGTCCACGGTTGGCGTCGAGCGTGGCGACGAGCGTCGCGCCCCGCTGCAAGTCCAATGAGAAACAGTCGGCGTCGCCAGTCTTGGCGAGCACCCCGTTAACGGTCACGGGCATCGTCCCCAACGGCTGCGCCTGTCGTGGGAGATCATCTGGCTCCGTCTCAATCAGTTCGCGCTCACGTCCCACAACGAACCGCCGGACGCCCGTCGCTCCCCCAGAATCATGGAACCGAATCCGGTAGACGCCGATCGCTTCAGCGGCCGCGGTGACCTCGAAAGTGCCCTTTTCCTCGAGTGGCTTCCAGGAGAGTCCGACCCGGTCGCTCCAGACGGCAAGCGGCCATCTCGGAAGATCGCCTTCCAGTTTCACCGTCGTGGTCGTGCCGGCGGCGAGTCCTGCCGGAACGACCGCCTTGGCGGCGATCGGAGCCGGTGCTTCCGCCTGGGCAACGATGATCGGTGACAGGGTGGCTCCCATCAGGATCAGTCGAGAGACACCGCGAAGGACCGCCGGGCGTCGACGGCCGCGGCGAGGAGGTCCTTTCCGTTGGGATCCGGACGATCCGGCGAATCCGTTGCCCATCAGCCCATGAGCTCTGCGATGGGAGTCGGATCACTGACGAGAAAAGCCGGACGGCCGGCGGGCGTGATGAAGTGCTTGCCGGGATCGATGCCGAGCTTGCTGTAGACCGTCGACACGAACTGCTCCGGAGAGAGTCGACGGTCACTCGGCGCGTGGCCAAGCCGGTCGGTCGCTCCCACCACCTGTCCACCCGGTGTGCCGGCGCCGGCGAAGAGGATCGACATCGCGCCCGACCAGTGGTCCCGCCCCGCCTTCGTGGCCGACGGGAGCGTCGAAAGCGTTGGCGTGCGGCCGAATTCACCCAGGGCCACCACCATCGTCGTATCCAGCAGACCGCGGTCCGCCAGATCACTGATCAGGGCCGCGACCCCCTGATCCCAAGGCGGCAGCTTCTTGCGAAGGTTGTCGAAGATGTCGGCGTGGTCATCCCAGCCGTACCCGCTGACGGTCACGAACGGTACGCCCGCCTCCACCAGCCGCCGGGCCAACAGCAGTCTCTGACCGAAATCGGTGCGGCCGTAGGCTTCCCGCACATGCTCCGACTCGCGAGAGATGTCCAGTGCGTCCTGTGCCTCGGGTGTCGTGACGAGCCGATAGCCCTGCTCGTAGGCACCGTCGAGGGCACGGACCGGATCCGCCGCCGCCGGATCGTCGATCCTCGGCAGCGTGTCGACCAGCGACCGTAGGTCGCGACGGCTCGCGAAACGGTCGTCTGAGAGTCCCCGTGGCATCGCGAGGTCCCGGACGCGGAAGTCGTTCGCATTCGGGTTGTCCGCCACAACGAACGGCGCATACGACGCCCCGAGAAAATTCGGACCTCCCGAACGGGTCATGGAGGGCAGCGAGCAGTAGCCGGGGAGTCCGTGTGGGGCACTGCGCTCGTGCGCCGCGACCGAACCCATACTGGGATGGAAACTCACGAAAGCCCCGCAGCCCACGGGAATTCGCGGCGGGCTGCCGGTCATCATGTAATGATTGCCGGCTCCGTGATTGCCCTGGTTGTGACAGACACTTCGCACGATCGCATAGCGGTCGGCGATCGCCGCAAGCCGAGGCAGGTATTCAGAAATCTCGATTCCAGGGACGTTGGTCTTGATCGGAGAAAAGTCTCCACGGATCTCCGACGGAGCCTCCGGTTTCGGATCGAAGGTCTCGAGGTGGCTCGGCCCCCCATCCATCCAGATGAGGATGCAGTTGGCAGGTGCTCGGCCCGCGGAGGAACCATTCCCCGTCACGGGCGCGGCCTGCGACTGACGCACGAGCGCCACAAGCTCCAAAAAACTGCCTCCGGCGAGCCCGCCTACGCCGAGCGACAAGCCCCGGCCCAGCAATCTCCTCCGATCAATTCCGCCCATGACCGCCTCCATCGAACGTGTCATCCATGCCATCGGACGCCACAAGCCCTGTCCTGATTCAGCCTCGTCGATGACGCATCGTTCTCGCGTTGCGGACGACAACGGTCCCTGACAATTTACTCGACCCGCCATACGACCATTCTTTCACCGATTGTAAACAAACTCCGGCGTGTTCAGCATCGCCCACAGGAGGTCTTCGGATGCCTGTCGCCGCGCGACTCCCTCCCGTGAGAACTCGGGCAGGATTCGTCGTTTCTCCTCCGCCGAGGGAAGCCTCGCAAAGGCCGCAAGGTAGAGGTGATCGATCGTGCCGTCGGCATCCATCGCAGGGGCCTGACCATCGCTCCCCGTCTCTCCAGCCGCCAGCCTCGCCGGGAGAGCATCATCCGCCGTGACTTTGGCGTGGAGTTGCCCACTGTTCATCAGGTGCAGGGCCTGCACGACCGTCGCATCTCCGATCCGTTCACAGGGCGGATCCTGATTGGGGTCGGGACGGCCGAAGACATCGAGGAACGTCGAACCGCTGCGGTGGGTCCAGACCTGCGTCGCGCGCGTACCCGGTGGGGTTCCAGGATACATGCTGGGCACGCCGGTGACGTCGTCAATCGCGTCGGCGAGTACCTCCGCCCTCAGGCGACGACGATACCGCCTCGAAAAGTGACGGTGATCGTCCGCATTCGTCGAGTTTGGAATCGATGAGAGCCCGTAGAGCCTGCTCTTCATGATCGTCGACACGAGCAGCCGATGATCGTAGCCCGACTGCCTGAACGCATCGGCGACCGCCGCGAGGAGTTCTGGGTTGATCGGTGGGTTCGTGGCCCGGAAGTCATCGACTGGATCGACGATACCGATGCCGAAGAGTTCGGCCCACACACGGTTAACGCCGGCGGCCGCCAGGGTCCGCGCGCCTGGGCCCGTCAGCCACTCGACGAGTCGGCGTCTCGGGTCGTCTTCCTCGCCGATCGCGACAGTCGCCGGGGAAGACTGCCCGGACCCGCCGGCGGAGGGTTCGCCTCCGGGCGGCGCTGGTTCGAGCACCTCGGACGGGAGCGGATGCCGGACCTCACCAGAGGCCGTCACGAACACCGACTCCTCGGCGCCCGAAAGCGGCGGCGATAGGGATCCCGTCTGCCCCACGCGTCCGAAGTAGGCCGCCAGGCCGTAGAAGTCGCGTTGTCCATAGACCTCGAAGGGATGCTGATGGCACTTGGCACATTCCAGCCGCACACCGAGAAACAGCTGGCTGGCGATGGTCACGATTTCGTCCGGCGAGCGGCGGTCACGGTAGATCACCGCCGCACCGTTCCGCCAGACACTGCCGGTGGCGGTGAGCAGTTCGGACACGAATCGGTCATACGGCATGTTGGAGGCGAACGCGTCCCGCAGGAACGTGTCGAGGCTCAGCGTGGCCTTGATGCCCACGCGATAGGGGTTGGGCCGCAGCAGGTCGGCCCAGACATTGGCCCAGCGATCGGCGTACTCCGGTCGGGCGACGACG
>JBJTBB010000392.1:0-2755 GCA_046091125.1 Planctomycetaceae bacterium | reverse complement strand
GCATGTCAGCCTGACCCACAAGGACGACGACGTACTCGCGGCCGCCGATGCCTTTGTCCGCATCATCGTGGATGTGATTCCCCGGCCCGAGTCTTCTCGGCGAACGGTTGGTCAAAGTGCGATCATCCTTCGCCAGGCGATTCTCGAACACGGTCGTGACTGGGTTTCGCGGTCGCGACTGGAGGAGTGGGGCCGGTTGTCGGATCGCGAGGTCGTGGGGGGCAGGCTCTCGACCGCCTGCTACATCGATGGGGCGTTCCCGGCCGCCCTTGCCCTCGCGTGGCGGCATGCGGGCGATTTCGCCGAGGGACTCTACGGCACCGCGCGTAGAGGGGGTGACAATTGCCACAGGGGGGCCGTGGTGGGTGGTCTGCTCGGGGCTGCGGTTGGTGTGCCGCGGAGGCTCGTCGAGGGTCTCGCCGACCGAGCGCTCGTGCACGACGTGGAAGGACGGGATCATGACAGCTGAGCCTGAGAACATCGTCGCGAGTGATGGCGCGGTGGTCTATGAGACCGATCAGGCCGTGTCGCAGTACCTCGATTTTCATTACGGCCCACCCGCACTGGGAGTGCGGAATTTTCCAGCGGCCTGCGGAGAGGCTGCCGTCGCCGCAGCGGGTGAGGCGCCCAGGGACCGATGTCTGGACGGGGGCGCTGCGGTGGGCCGGGCGGCCTTCGAAATGGCGCGGCACTGGGCGCACGTCGACGCGGTCGATTATTCCACACGTTTCGTCGACTGTGGGGAACGGCTCACCCACGGCGAGGCCATTCGGTACGACGCGATCGTCGAGGGGGATCTCGTGGTTCACCGCGAGGTGTCGCTGGAAGCGGCCGGACTCTCCTCCAGCGGCGGGCGGGTGCGTTTCATGGTGGGGGATGCCTGCGCGTTGGATCCGACCCTGTCCGGATATGGTCTGGTCTTCTGCGGCAACCTCGTCGATCGATTACAGGATCCTGGCCGGTTTCTCAGGGGGATCGCGACGCGGGTCGTGCCGGGAGGAGTGCTCGTGATCACGACGCCATACACGTGGCTTGAGTCGTACACTCCGCGGGACCGCTGGCTCGGCGGCCGCATGGAATCCTCCGGACCGGTCACGGGGTTCGATGGTCTCGCACGCGGCCTGACGGAGGCGTTCGAGCTGGTCGATCGTCGGGACATCCCGTTCGTGATTCGTGAGACCGCCCGCAAGCACCAGCACACGATCGCCGACTTCACGGCATGGAGGCGTCGAGGGGCGGCCTGATACAGGCGGCGGTCACGGCCTGAGAGGGTCCTCGGGCCAACGGTGTTTCGGATAGCGGCCGCGAAGGTCGGCGCGGACACGGGGATAGGTCCGTTCCCAGAATCCGGCGAGATCGTCGGTGATCTGCTGAGGCCGTCCGTTCGGGCCGAGGAGGTGCAGCTGCACCGCGATCCTTCCACCGGCGACCTTGGGCGTGTCACGAATGCCGAAGAGATCCTGGATACGGATCGCGAGGACCGGCGGACGCCCAGGCTCGTAGACGATCGGTCGTTCGCGACCGCCGATGTCGATCCGCTCGGGGGCGAGGGAGTCGACCACCCGCACGCGGTCGTGACCGATGACGGCGAGCACATGCGGCCACCAGTCGGCGGTCGGGATGTCGCCAAGCGATCGGAGACCGTGGCAGAGTGATTCGAGCAGTTCGACCATCGTCGCCTCGTCGAGGCTCGGCAGTCCCGTGTCGGGTACGGCCTTTGCGAGCCAGCGGGTCCGGGCGATCAGGCTTCCGGCGCGTGAATCGGCCGATGGAAGCCAGCGAGCTGGATCTCGGGTGGCCTCGGCCGCCAGGATCGCCGCCGCCCGTGCGTCGTCCTCGATCGGCATCGGTGTTTCGTCGATGACCAGATCCAACCAGGTGGTCTGCCGCCGAGCCTCGACCTGGTGGCGGGACTGACTGAAGAGCAGTTCATCTCTGCGGCCCAGGTTGCCGGATGCATCCGCCAGCAGCCAATCTCGCTCCACCGCGGAGGCCATGCGAACACGGGCCTCGCCCGCGGTGTCGTCGATGTCGATCGCCAGCCGGAACGGCTCGTCTCGGACGCCGCTGGCTCGGTCCAGCCGGGCCGATCGGCCTCCGACCATCGTGCCGCGATCTGGCGAGCCCTGACGAAGTCGGACGACGCGGTCGGGAAAGGCGTCGAGCAGGCTTCTTGCCAGGGCCACGGCCGGGTTCTCCGCACGTGCCCCCAGCGGCGAGCCGTTTTCCGGGTCGCCGGACGGCGACGCCAATCGGTAGAGCTGATCGGCGGCGTCGAGTGTGGCTGCCGCCGCGCGGCGATCCAGCCCGATCGAATCGGCGTCCACACTTCGAGCGTGAAATGCCTGAAGCAGGAGGACGCGATCCACGATGTCGGATCGGGAGCGAATGGTGCGACGGTCTGCGGGACCACGGGGCCACGGATCGCCGGAGGATGTCCGTTCACCACCGGTCGCAATCACGCTCCCAGGCTGGACGCCACGGAAAGGATCGCGGTCAGACAGGATCGCGGCGGCGACGCTCGACTCCCGCAGCACGCCCTGCTCCGCTCCGGCGAGGAGGAGTCTGGCGAGCCTCGGGTGTGTCGGCAGACTTGCCATCCGCCTGCCAAGCGCCGTGATTGTTCCCCGATCGTCGACGGCGCCGAGGCGATCGAGCAGCCGACCGGCGTGGGAGAGCGCCTCGAAGGGCGGGGTATCGAGCCAGGGGAACTCCTCACCCTCGCCGATGGCTGCGAGCCACAAGACGGCGGCAC
>JBJTBB010000391.1:0-8784 GCA_046091125.1 Planctomycetaceae bacterium | reverse complement strand
AGCACGTCGAGTCCCATGCCGAGCAGGATGTCGGCCACCCGGCTTCCGATCCTGCCGGTACCGACGACGCCCGCCGAGCGGCCGTGGAGATCGAACCCCAAGCGGCCCTGGAGAGAAAAATTTCCGTCCCGAACCCGAGTGAAGGCCCGATGAAGATTGCGGGCGAGTGACAGGATAAGCCCTATCGTGTGCTCCGCCACCGAATGAGGCGAGTAGTCGGGCACGCGGACGACCGGCATGCCGAGCCTGGCGGCCGCCTGCAGGTCGACCTGATTGGTTCCCGTGCAGCGAAGCGCCACGATCCGCACACCCCGTGCGGCCAACGACTCGAGAACGGCGGCTGAGCAATCGTCATTGACGAAGCAGCAGACGGCCTGAGCGCCGTCGGCCAGCGGGACGGTTTCCGCCGAGAGCCTGTCCGAGAACCATCTCCATTCGAGGTCCGTATCCCTCGAGGCGTTCAGCAGGTGGGTGCGGTCGTAGGGCTGCGTCGAGAATGCACAGACGATCATTGGCAAATGAGTCCGGCGGGGCGGCCTGTCCGGTCGGGCAGCCCTCTCGAGTTTCGTGTAACGATCGTGTTGCCGAAAGAGATCCGGTGGACTCGCCCGAAACGCATACTACTCTTTGGGAGAGGCCATCGCTCACGACGTTCCCTCGATCGGTCCCGCCTCTTCCAGGAGCCATACCGGCATGAATATCGCCACCGCCTCGCTCGTCCGTCGCTCGGTCGGGGATTTTCCCCCGTTCGATTTAGCGCGGCTACTCCGCACGGTGTTCGATCCACGACCCGGCCAGCGGGTCGCGATCCTGATCGATCTCGAGCAGCCGATGCTGATGGGGGGCTACCGATTCCTGGAAGATGATTCCCTGACGATCCCACGGCATGCCTACGAGGTTTTTTTCGAGGGACTCCGGCGCGGAGTGGCGTACGAACTTGGCCTCGTCGGAGGCGACATGTTCGCCTACTCCGTAACCGGTGGCAGCAATCTCGATCTTCCCGACGAGGCGGTCGACTGCAGCGGGCGTACGATCTCGCTCGAGAGGGACGTCTATCCTTCGTACGATCTGGTTCTTTGCATTTCGACCTATTCGGCCACGGCTCCACTCACGGCCTTCGCCAAGCGGTATGGCTTCAGAGGCGCGACGCTCCACGGGCTCAATGACGTCATTCTTCGGACCGGTCTGGCGGTCGACTACAACGACGTTAGTCGCGAGGCCGAGAAGCTTCGTCGTGCCCTGACCAGGGCCGACGCCTTCGAAATTGATTTCGAAGTCGCCGGTGAGAGCATGACACTCACGCTGATGACCAATGGTCAGGAGGCACAAAAGAGCCATGGGCTTTGCCTCGGGTCGAAGCCCGACATCGCCAATCTCCCCGCCGGCGAGGTCTACTTCGTCCCTGAGGGGGCCGAGGGACGTTTTCCGATGCGGTTCGAAGAAGACGGAACGATCGCGGCGATGGACGTGGAAGGAGGCCGCATCGTGAAGGCGACCCTTCTCGTGGGCTGCCAACGGGTCGTCGACGCCTACAACGCCCGGCTCGCGTTCGATCCCGTGACCGGGGAACTCGGTGAACTGGGATTCGGCACGCAGGATCTTCCCGTTTCAGGAAGGGACATCCAAGACGAGAAAGTTCTCGGCACGCTGCACGTGGCGACGGGCCGCAGCGATCACCTTGGTGGTCATCTTACGCCCGACCGGTTCACCGACCGCCGCAACGCCACGCATGACGACATCCTCTTTTCTCCAACCAAGACGCCGGAAATCGTCGTTCCGCAGGCCCGCATGATCAGGGATGGTCGATCCACGGTCGTTATCGAGCACTATGAGCCGTCCGCGTATCTTCTCTCCGCACTCGGCAATGGGGAGTAAGGAGGGATGGCTCGCGGGTATGCGACTGGGCTAACGGCTTGTTCTGTGGCGTTTTTCATGATCGCCACGGAGGACTTGCTGCTTCTCCAAGATCGACGGGCTGTGGGGCAGGCGCCCGCTTACGCGGATCGACCGCCTGTACATCCTCCGTTGTATCGCGTCCGCTACGAGCCGTCGGAGCTTCCGGAGGAACTGGCCTACCCGGCCACCTTCACCGTCTGGATCCCTCCGGGCGTGAAACGATTGCGCGGAGTGATCGTGCATCAGCACGGCTGTGGCGAGGGATCGTGTCGATCGGGGCTGACGGCGGCCTGGGACCTGCACTGGCAGGCACTCGCCCGCCGGCACGATTGTGCCCTTCTGGGGCCGGCCTACGAGCAGCCCGAGTCCGCCGATTGTCAGGAGTGGTGCGATCCGCGAAACGGGTCATCGCGTTCGTTCATCAAAGCGCTCGAGGATCTCGGCGAGCAGTCGGGTCACCCCGAACTCTCCCGAGTGCCCTGGGCGCTGTGGGGTCACAGTGGCGGAGGTCATTGGGCTGGCGGCATGGTCATGCTGTATCCCGAGCGCGTGGTCGCGGCATGGCTGCGTTCGGGGGTGCCCCTTCTGGAGGCCGATGAAAAGCGGCCCGGGATCAAGCCCCACGCCGTCCCTGAAGCGGCCCTGGGTGTGCCGATGATGTGCAATCCGGGCACCAAGGAAGGCGTGACGGAAAAGGATGGACGCTTTGCCGGCGTATGGTCCGTCAACGAGGCCTTCTTCTTGGCGATGCGAGCGAAGCGAGGACTCGTCGGAGTGGCGGTCGATCCGTTGACGGCGCACGAGTGTGGCAACCAACGCTATCTCGCGATTCCGTGGCTCGACGCATGCCTCGCGGCGCGTCTGCGTCCTGCGGCGGATTCCAACGCCGCCCCGGACGGTCCGGATCCGCTGCGGCCCATGGCCACGGGCCATCATTGGCTCTGCGAGCCAACCGGTACGGTGGCAATGCCGGCGGCGGACTGGAAAGGTGATCCGCTCACTGCTGGCTGGCTCCCGGATGGGAAGATCGCGAGGGTGTGGACGCACTATGTCGTCGATACGGCTATCCCGGACGAGTCTGTTCCACCGGCGCCGACCGCCGTGTGGTGGACGACCGACGGACTCACCTGGGAGTGCGAGGCCGATCCCGAAAGCGGCCTCGCCGGATTCGTGATCGAGCGGGATGGGCAGGTCATGACCAGGCTTCCAGCGGTCTCGCGGAATCCGTTCGGAAGGGGCGTTTTTCAGGGGCTCCAGTACAGCGACACACCCGTCCAACCACTCGCGGAGATGCATGTCGACGTGTCGGAGGATGCGAGAGCCGCGGCCTATCGCGTGCGGGCTGTGAACACGGTCGGCCTCGAGTCGGAATGGCGGGCCCTCGAGCAGCAAGCGGTGAAACCCCGGCCCACGCAGTCACGATCGGTCGGCGAGGAGAGTGCGAGGCGTCCATGAATGGACCCGGCTTGGACGCACTGAAGCGGGGACCGATCGATGCAGTGGCCTTCGATCTCGACGGCCTGCTCGTGAACACCGAGGAACTCTATCAACATGTCGGCACCGAACTGCTTCGCCGACGCGGCCGAGCGTTCGAGCCTGATCTGCTGGACGCGATGATGGGACGGCCCCAGCAGGTTTCGCTCGAGATCATGATCCGGTGGCACTCGCTCGAAGACACTGAGGAATCGCTCGCCACCGAAACGCATGAGATTTTCCAGGGGCTGCTCGACAGCCGTCTTGACACCATGCCGGGCGTTGCGGCCCTGCTCGATGCGCTTGAGCATCGGGGTATTCCGAAGGCCGTCGCCACCAGCAGTGGGCCGGGATTCGCCCACGATGTACTCGGCCGGGTGCGTCTGCTGCGACGATTCGCATTCGTGCTCACGAGTGCCGACGTCACGGAGGGCAAGCCACACCCCGAGATGTACCTCGCCGCAGCCGCCAGGCTCGGGGTGAGTCCCGCTCGCCTGCTCGTCTTCGAGGATTCGGAGGCCGGTTGTCGCGCCGCAGTCGCGGCAGGGGCCGTCACCGTCGCGGTCCCGGGCGGGCACAGGCGCCGGCATGATTTGTCCGGGGCCTGTCTGGTGGCCGACACGCTGGCCGATCCGCGGATCGCTGACCTGCTCACAGGATGCGAATGATCCGTCCCCGCGGAGCACCGATCACGGCATGAGTTCGGCGAGGATCCCGTTGACGATCTCCTCTACGGGCCCGTCCACCGGCATGACGATCGGCCGTTCGTCCGCCAGTGGTTCCTCGAGCGTGGCAAATTGGCTCGCGAGCAGGCTCGCGGGCATGAAGTGACCAGAACGCGTGGCGAGCCTCGCGGAAATCGTCTCACGGCTGCCGCTGAGATAGACCAGCCGGACGTCGGGGCGATCGCCGACGATGACGCTGCGATAGGCTCTTTTGAGCGCCGAGCAGGTGATCACCCCGCCGGTGTGTGCGGCTCTGCGGCTGTCGATCCAGGCGGCCACGGCGTCCAGCCACGGACCACGATCGGCGTCGGTCAGGGGAACGCCTCCGGACATCTTGGCGACGTTGGCTGGCGGGTGCAGCGCATCTCCCTCCTGGAAGGGCCAGCCGAGCCGTTCAGCGAGCCGTTCTCCCACGGTCGTCTTCCCGCAGCCCGACACGCCCATCAAGACGACCACCATCATGGCGAGAGTGCAGTATGTCCCTTCGGGACCTGATCGGGACGTCGCGACGTCGTCACCGCGCGTATCGCCTCACCAAGCATCACCGTCGAGAGTCCAAGCAGGACGACGCCCGCCCACGGCACGGGGTCGGCGGGCAGTACGAAGCCGTCCGTGTCTCGAAACCTGGGCATCGTCATCGACAGGAGGGCCCACGTGCTCATGACGTACATGAACACGGTCGGCAGGCCGGTGACGATCCACACCCACGCCTCGCGCCTCGTTCGCCACAGCCACACCGTGACGCCCAAGAGCGTAAGCGCTGCAAGGAGTTGATTGCTCGCGCCGAAGAGGCTCCAGAACGTCTTCCAAACCGGAACGGCCACGGTCTGAGGGTCTCCCGCGGGCCGCAGGATGAAGATGGCTGGGACACCGGCCGTGAGCACTGTCCCAAGCCATGCACCGGTCCGCCCCTTCAGGCCGGTCAATTCCTGGATGATGTATCGTCCAAGTCGCGTGCACACGTCGAGGGTGTCGTAGACGAAGGTCGTGAATGCCATGAGCGCGAACGACACGCCGATCGCCGCTGGGATGCCGAGGATCTCGAGGAATCGTCCGAGGCCGAGAGCGTAGATGAAATTGGGCGGCTGGCCGGTTCGGGAATCGTCTCCCGCGAGCACCATCACGCAGCAGAGGCTCACGATCGCCACCATCGCCTCGAGCAGCATCGTCCCATACCCGATCGGCCTCGCGTCGGTCTCGCGTCGCAGTTGCTTACTGGTCGTGCCGGAGGCGATCAGGGAGTGGAATCCCGAACAGGCGCCGCAGGCGATCGTGATGAAGAGCATCGGCACGAGGTCGCCCGCCCGCGAGGTGTGCCACGTCGTGAACGCCGGATAGCGGATCGAAATCTCCCCCGCGACGAGACGGTCGCTCGCCACGAGACCGATCGCGGCCCCCAGCAGGGCCGCGTACAGAAAGCAGCCCCCAAGGTGTCCTCGCGGCTGCAGAAGCATCCACATCGGCACAAGGGCCGCCCCCACGCAATACGTCAGCAGCGCCACGCCCCAGATCCTCTGCGCGGTGAGGTCGGTCGTCCCGAGCCATCGGGCGAGATCGAGCGGGAAGACTTGTCCCGCCCAGATCGACACGCCCACAAGCGGCAGGAATACGGCCGTCGCCAGCCAAAGCGGCATCTTCAGGAACCGCTTGCACAACCCCATCGCGATCGGCATCAGGAGGTAGAGCAGGCTCGACGTGGCGATTCCGCCGCCCGACACCGATTCACCGTTCTCGAGCGACTGGCGACCGACGAAGCTCGAAGCGGTGATGTCGGTGAACGCCACGACGATGTAGATCAGTGCGATCCACACGAACGCCAAAAAGAGCAGGTAGCTCAGGCGGCTCATGTGCTCGCGAACCACCTCGGCGATCGAGCGGGCCTGATGACGCACGGAGGCGACGAGCGCCGAGAAGTCGTGCACTCCGCCGATGAAGATGCTGCCGATCAGGATCCAGAGGAGGGCCGGCAGCCAACCGAAGGCGACGCCCGCGAGGATGGGCCCTACGATCGGACCGGCCGCCGCGATCGCCGAAAAGTGCTGGCCCATCAGCAGCTGCGGGGCGATCGGCTCGTAATCGACGTCGTCACGCAGCGTCACCGCGGGCGTGGGCGCATCCCGGTCGAGTCGGAAAAGACGACCGAGAAGGGTGCCGTAGACCCTATAGGCGATCGCCAGCAGGATCGCGCTTGGCACAAGAATCAAAAGCAGACTCATCGCGGCGGAGGCATCCTGTGAAAGACGAGGGTGTCAGGGCTTTCGTGGTTCGGCCTCGTCCGCGTAACGCTTCGAACTCGTGATGGTGGCCGCCAGTCCGTTCGCTACGACCGCGATCAGCCCGATGCTCAGCCACGCGACCGGCTGGACGTTCGTGAACAGGTCGGAGAGATATGGACTCGGCTCTTTGCGCCCCACTCCCACGATGTTCTTCAGAATCCAGAGCACGAAGATCGTCACGAGGAAGCCTGGGCAGAGGTAGAGGAACACCGGCCGGAAGAATCGCGGCAGGCGGATCGCCGCGCCGCGGTGCAGTTCCTCCCAGCCGCGATCGATGCCAAACGCCCAACCAAAGAGGATGATCTGGATGGTGGCCAGCACGAAGATCAGGAAGGTTCCGACCCAGAAGTCGAGTGTGTCAAGCGCTTTGAGGTCCCGCGAGAACCAGGCGACGAAACCTGTGCCAAGCGCCGTGAGCGTACCAAGAAGGCCGACCGATCCCTTGCGGCCGATGCCCAGTGCCTCCTCCAGAAGCGCGATGCCTGGCTGCAGCATGGAGAGCGAACTGGTGATGGCGGCGATGAAGAGCACGAAGAAGAACATCGCGCCGAACAGGCTTCCCGCCGGCATGGCACTGAACACCATCGGCAGCACGTTGAATCCCAGACCGAACGTGCCTTGTCCAGCGACGCCCGCGACGCCGAGGAACGCCACGGCCGCCGGCAGCGTGATCAACCCGCCGAGAGCAACCTCGCAGAACTCGTTGGTGGCGCTGGCGGTGAGGCCGCTGAGCACGACGTCGTCCCGCGGGCCGACGTAACTGGCATAGACGAGAATGACCCCGAAGCCGACCGAGAGCGAAAAGAAGATTTGTCCTGCCGCAGCCAGCCAGAGATCGGGATCGGCGAGCTGCGCGAGCACTGTGCGTCGCTCCACTCGGCCGCCTGGAGTGGCTGACGCAAGGGTTTCCGCGCGCGCCTGCTGGCTGGCAGGGTCGGCATCCACGATCTCCTGGACGATCCTGCCGTCGCCATCGACCACGAGCGTCTTGCCGGGATTCCACATGTAGCCGAGCCCGGTGGAGACATTCCGATCGGGGAAGGACGGGTCGGGCGTGCCGAGCGTGAGCACCCGGGCGAGAACGACGAGGGAGAGCACGATCAGCACCGGCATCCCGATCTCGCAGACACGTTGGATGCCTGCCGACAGCCCTCGGTAGATGAGCACGAGGTTGATCACGACCACGAGCACGATCCAGGGCAGCATGCAGTCGAGATCCAGGAGCATGGCGCCCCCATCTTCTCCGCTTCCAACGAATCGTTCGAAGAAGGTCTGGGAGTCGGCGACCGTGGCGAAACGGAGAGACGGATCGAAAAGGGCCCGCACGAACCGCACGGTGTACCCGAGCGTCCAGGCCTCGATCACGACGTAGTACATGAAGATCACGAGCGGGATGATCGCCCCGATCACGCCGATGTACTTGCTTGCCCGCCAGGGCAAGAGGCAGTGAAACACGCCCGCGGCGGAGTTGTAGCCGCGCTGCCCGGCGTACCGTCCCATGGCCCATTCCGCCCAGCCGATCGGCAGCCCGATGATCAGAAACGAGATCGCGTAGGCGATCATGAAGGCACCACCGCCAAATTGGGCGGCCTGGCCCGGGAAGCGGATGAAATTGCCCAGGCCCACAGCGCTCCCGGCCACCGCCAGGATGACGCCGAGCCGCGAACCCCAGGTTTCCCGCTCTTGGGAGGACATGGGCCGGAGTCTACCCGCCGAGTCTCGGACGGGCCAGCGACCGGCCGGGCGTGATGAGGCCTCGAACGACGATGATCTCGTCGGCAATCACCGATCGATCGCATCGCCATCAGCGACTGGCGAGAAGAACCGGTTTTTCTTGGATGGCATCCCTCGCCGATTCCAAAGCCGCACCCGTCGAGTCGTTGCGGTTGGATTGCGAGACGTTCTTGGCGGCATGTGCGACGTCCACTTCGACGGCTTGAAGCCCGTGAATGGGGTCGAGTATCTTCCGGCATGCAGTTCAATTGTCCATCCTGCAAGATGACGTTGTCGGTCGCTGCGGAGTTCGCAGGTCGATCGGCCCGGTGTCCAGGGTGCGGGCACCGCTTCGTCGTGCCCGCCGAGGCGGCCAACGCCGCCGAGCAGCAGTCGCGGAAGCCCGGCGAGGGGGCGGATGCATCGCAGGATCAGAAGCAGCGGACAGGCTGGAGGGAGGC
The DNA here is from genome assembly GCA_046091125.1 of Planctomycetaceae bacterium. Lineage (GTDB taxonomy): Bacteria > Planctomycetota > Planctomycetia > Pirellulales > UBA1268 > UBA4655. Next base: position 240 of record JBJTBB010000391.1, on the reverse strand, counting down.
CGATCCGGCGAATCCTGACATCCGACTATCGCTCGGGATGGGGATCGGCATCACGGCGATCATCCTGCTCTTCGGACTTTTGCTGCGGCGAACCTACGTGTACACGATTCTCTTCGAACGTGGGTGGGTGAACTTCGCCGAGACCTTCGTCTTCGCCTGGGGAATGGCGATCGTCATCCTCAAGTTCCAGAAGCTTGCACACCAGCGGAATGCACTGCTGAAGGACGTGCTGCCGCGGAA
>JBJTBB010000390.1:0-4725 GCA_046091125.1 Planctomycetaceae bacterium | reverse complement strand
CCTTGGAGTCGAGCGGATCGCCGCCCGTCGCCACGGTGTGGCCGACATCCGTGACTTTTACCGCAACGATGTGCGTTTCTTGTCGCAGTTCTAGTCTCGGTTTCCTCAATGGGCCGGTCGGCCCCACACCACGATGATCATCTCACTCGACTGGCTTGGCGATTACGTCCGGCCTGACGCGTCCGCGGACGCGATCGCCGAACGGCTCGCCCTTTCGGGGCTCAATCACGAATCGACACAGGCGGTCGGCGTCGACACGGCCATCGAGATCGAGGTGACGAGTAATCGGTCGGATTGCCTCGGTCACATCGGCGTGGCCCGCGAGGTGGCAGCGATTTTCGGTGCGTCCCTCAACGTCCCGGTGCCCAAGCCTAACGCCACGAGACGAATCGAGGGGAGCGTGGGACCGATCGTTCCGGATATTGCAGTAGCCATCGAATCGTCGGAAATGTGCTCCTGTTACCAGGCGCGTGTGATCCGGGGCGTGAGGATCGGGCCGAGCCCCTCGTGGCTCGTCGACCGGTTGGCGACGGTCGGCGTGGCGAGCGTCAATAACGTCGTCGACATCACCAACGACGTGATGCTCGAGAGCGGGCAACCGCTTCACGCATTTGACCTCGACCGAATCCGGGGTGGAAGGATTCTCGTCAGGTCGGCCCGTGAGGGAGAGCGGTTCGAGGCCATCAACCACCGGTCGTATGTGCTTGACCGTCGCATGTGCGTGATCGCCGATGCCGAGCGACCCGTGGCGCTCGCCGGCGTGATGGGTGGCGCTGACAGCGAGATTTCCGACGCATCGACACGGGTTCTGCTGGAATCTGCCCAGTTCGCACCGCTTGCGGTGCGGGCTGCTGCCAGGGGCCTCTCCCTGGCGAGTCCCTCCTCGTACAGGTTCGAGCGGCGTCCCGATCCCGCCATGGTGGAGTGGGCCGGGCGACGCGCAACTGCCCTGATCCTCGAACTCGCTGGTGGTTCGCTCGAGGGTGGCGTCGCCGAGGCGGGGCACCTCGTGTTGCCGGAGGTGGTCGTGCGGCTCCGTCCAGGACGGGTCGCCGAGGTGCTCGGTATCGATGTGCCCGAGCACCGCCAGGAGGCGATCCTGTCGTCGCTGGGATTTGGCCACCCTTCCGGCGGAGACAAGCAGTTGTGGCTCGTCCCGACATGGCGACGCGACGTGACACGTGAGATCGATCTCATCGAGGAGATCGGACGAATCGAAGGGTACGAGCGAGTCCCAGAGACCGTGCCGCTCACACCTCGACCGGTTGACACCGGCAGCCGTGACCTGGCCGTGCGATGCGTGGGTGAGGTCCTTGTCGCGGCCGGACTCTGCGAGGCGATGACACGCAGCGTCGTCGACGACGCACTCGACGCCAGCGTGGATTGTTGGAGCGCCGGCCCGTCGCTTCGAATCGACCCGCCACTCGTGCGCGGAGCCGACAGGCTGAGGCGATCACTCCTGCCGAGTCTGTTGGAAAGTCGGGCAGTGAACGCTGCCGTCGGCTCACCCCACGGCGACCTGTTCGAGGTCGCCAGGATCTATCTTCCTGATCGGACCACAGGCGGGCTTCCTGTCGAGCCGCTCGTGGTGGGATTCGTCGTCTCTGGTGACTATGGCAACGCCAAGGGGCTCGTCGAGGCGATGCTGCGGCGGCTGGGTTTCGATGGTTCAGGATTCGGCGCGTCCAATCAAGCAGTTCGCTACCGACCGATCGTCACGTCGCTCTTCTCGGAGGGACGGGCGGCCGAGGTCGTTCTGGGGTCGATTCCGCCGGGAAGTGATCCCCGGATCGGCGTGGTCGGCGAGATCGCGCCGCATGTGCTTCGAGCGCTCGGGGTCGAGGGACCGGTCAGTGGTGCGGAAGTGTTGGTGGACCGGCTGGATCAACGGGTCGGAAGGATCGCGTCCATCGAGCTGTCGAGTGATTTTCCAGCGGTCGAACGGGATCTGAACCTCGTCGTCGACGAGTCGGTCCCCTGGGCGATCGTGGCCGAGGCTATCGCCGCTGCGGCAGGAGGTGTCCTCGAGCAGCTCACACTTGGACAGGTGTGGGTGGATGCCGAACGTCTCGGAGCCGGTCGCAAGAGCTTCCTGGTGACGCTCAGACTGCGCAGCCATGAGGGCACCATGACGACCGAGCAGACTCGTGCCATAACCGATGCATGCGTCTCGGCGTGTGCCAGTCGATGTGGTGCGGTGCTTCGCGGTTCCTGACCAGATTCGCGATGGTATCTCCCCCAACAGCGTCAGGACGTGCGCTACCGGTGTCGGCGAACGAGTCCAAATGGGTTCAGATCACTTCGCCATCCACTCCTCAGATCAATTCGAGTACCCAGGCACGATCGGCCATCGGATTTCCTAGCCCTGTGCTGAGACGACCCGGGCATGGGGTTCGACGAGCCGTTGGGCCGGAATGTGTGAGAAAAATGTCTCCTCGATCGCGTCATTCGCCGCGTTCAGGCGAAACTGAAAGGCGTCGATGAAGCCGTGCAGTCCGTCAGCCGCCGCCAGTACCTCGTCGATATGGCCGTAATCGAATTCACTGCGAAGTCTGCCGAGCCGTTGTTCGGCCGACGAAGAGTACGAGCCTCTGATGCCCCCCGTCACGGATAAAAGAGACTCCTCGGCCTTGATCAGGCAGAAATGAATGGCTCGTGGAAACTCTCGATCAAAGAGGAGGAAGTCAGCCACATTCCGCCGAGAGATGCGGCCGTGCCGCTTGCGGTACATCTCGAGTGCGGTCGCACTTTCGAGAACACTCGGCCATCGGACGGCGTCACGCCTGGCCAATTCGCCATCGCCGGGCTCGGGGTTCCCGGCAGGCTTGGCAGCCGAGAAATAGTACTCCACGTCGAGCACGCGGCTCGTCTTGTCGGCACGCTCCACGAGTCGTCCCATTCGGGCGAAATGCCATGCCTCCCCATGAGACATGGTGGCGTCCGTGACGCCCACAATCAGTTGACTCGACCGCTTGACCTCGGAAAGAAACTCCCGCGGATTGTTGAGCGTCGATCGGCCATGTGATGCCGCCCGCACCGAGAGATAGAACTTGTTGATCTCCTCCCACCTGGAGGAGCTGATCATGTCTCGGACCGTACGGGCGTTCTCTCTGGCTGATTGCAGGCAGCGAGAGATGGAGTTGGGGTTGTCACGATCGAAGGCAAGGAATTCGAACACGCGATCCTGGTCGGCCAGGCCGTGACGGGTCCAGAAGTCGGCCTGGTCTCCGAAGGTGCAGACGAGGCCCGTCCAAAGTCGGCCTGAGTCGACGGCGCCGTCGATCACGAGGTCGAGCGTCGTTTCGGTGGCGCGGGCGATGTTCTCGGCCCGTTCGATCTGGCGATTCATCCAGTAGATGGAATCGGCGACACGTGAAAGCATATGTAGTCAATTCCGGTCAGTGTGCACCACCCACGTGTCCTTGCTGCCGCCACCCTGGGATGAGTTGCCGACGAGCGAACCCTTGACGAGGGCCACGCGAGTGAGTCCACCGGGCAGCACGAAAATGTCCTCGCCGAAGAGGATGAACGGCCTTAGATCGACATGCCGGCCTTCGAGTGAGTCCCCCACGACGGTCGGCACGCGAGAAAGAGAAAGCATCGGTTGTGCGACGAAATTCCGCGGATGAGCCCTGATTCTTTCCCGGCATTCCTCCAACTGCTCACGGCTCGCCCTCGGACCCAACACGATGCCGTACCCGCCGGACTCGTTCGCGGGTTTGACGACCAATTCCGCCAGGTTCGCGAGGACGTGTTGGCACTGGTCTGTTTCGCCGCAAACGAAGGTCGGCACGTTGGGAAGGATCTCGTCCTCTCCCAGGTAGTAGCGAATGATTTTCGGGACGTAAGCGTAGACGGCCTTGTCATCGGCGATCCCGGTCCCGGGAGCATTGGCAAGCGACACGTTGCCTGCCCGATAGGCCCGCATCAGGCCGGGCACACCGACCAGGGAATCCTCGCGGAAGGTCTCCGGGTCGAGAAAGTCGTCGTCGATCCTTCGATAGATGACGTCGACCCTTTCAAGCCCCCGCGTCGTCCGCATGAATACCGAGTCCCCCTGCACGACGAGGTCGGACCCTTGCACGAGTTCGACTCCCATCTGCCGCGCCAGGAAACTGTGTTCGAAGTAGGCGGAGTTGTAGATGCCTGGCGTCAGCACGACGACCGTCGGATCCCTCGCCTGGGACGGGGCGATGTGCTGGAGCATTGCCAGGAGTTTTTCCGGGTAGTTCTCGACGGGGCTGATACGTTGTCCTTCGAACAGCTGCGGGAAGGTCCGCTTCATCATCTCACGGTTTTCGATGACGTACGAGACTCCGGACGGCGTGCGGAGATTGTCCTCCAGCACGTACAGCCGACCGTCGCCACCGCGGACGAGGTCGGTCCCGGTGATGTGGCACCAGACGCCCTTTGGGGGCGCGAGACCGGCGCAGGGGCCTCGGAAGCATTTCCCGGAATCGACCAGCCACTCTGGCACGACACGATCTCGAACGATCGATCGGCGGTTGTAAATGTCATCGATGAAGCAATTGAGAGCCCGAATACGCTGCACGAGCCCGCGTTCGATCATATTCCATTCTCGGCCGTCGATCACACGCGGCACGATGTCGAAAGGCCATACCTTCTCGGTGCCTGCTACGTGGCCGTAGACGGTGAAGGTGATGCCGAGATTCAGAAGCGACGGGTCGGCAGCGTGTTGCGGAGGCGCCAGCTCTCCGTTGGAGA
>JBJTBB010000389.1:0-4169 GCA_046091125.1 Planctomycetaceae bacterium | reverse complement strand
CAACTGCGCGCGCTGTCACGACCACAAGTTCGACCCGATCAGCCAGGAGGAATACTACCGTCTGGCGTCTGCGATCTCGGGCCTCGGTTACGGCGAGCGGACGGTCGACCTGCCCGAGGAGCGTCGACGGCTCGCGGCGCTCGATGACGATCTTTCGACGCTGCGTTCGTCGCTCGCGGCCATCGACGCCGAAGGACGCCGACGCGCACTCGGCTCGCGGACCGGCCCTGCGCCGCCTGCGCCGATCGCCGCGTGGGAATTCGACGTCGACCTCAGGGATGCGGTCGGCGGCCTGAACGGCACCGCCTTCGGTGACGCTCACATCGACAAGGGCTCTCTCGTGCTCGACGGCAAGAGCCACGTCGCGACGCCACCCGTTGCCGTCCCGCTGGCATCCAAGACGCTCGAGGCGTGGGTGCAGCTCGACGGACTCGATCAGCGAGGCGGTGCCGCCATCTCGATCGAGACACGGGACGGCATCGTCTTCGACGCGATCGTTTTTGGTGAGCGGGAGCCGGGCCGATGGATGGCCGGCAGCAACAATTTTGTCCGCAGCGGCTCCTTCGAGGGCCCGGCGGAAGTGGAGGCCGGGACCCGTGCCGTACAGGTAGTACTCGTGTATCGGGAGGATGGCACGATCCAAGCCTTTCGAGATGGCGTCGCCTACGGAACGTCGCAACGCGTCGCGCCTCTGCAGCCATTCGTCGCCGGCGAGAGCGAGATCCTTTTCGGTCTGCGGCACAAGCCCGCGGGGGACAATCGATTCCTGAGGGGCCGGATCGATCGGGCCGCGCTCTACGACCGTGCCCTCTCCGCGACGGAGGTGGCCGCCTCGGCCGCTGCGGCCGGCGTGATTTCGGCCGAAGCCATACGCAGCCAGCTCTCCGAGGCGGAGCGACGGGAGCGGGACCGCCTCGAGGCCGCGATCACCGAGGCCGTCGCCCGCCGCGATGCTCAGTCCGCGATCGCGACCCGCAGGGTCCATGCTCTCCTGCCCGGCCGAGGCGAGGTGACGCGGTTCCTCGGTCGCGGCGACCCGGAACTCGCGGGGCGCACCGTCATACCCGGCGCTACCGCCGCCATCGAGACGCTTTCATGCGAATTCGGACTCGCAGCCGACGCGGGCGAGGCCGATCGTAGGCGGAGACTCGCCGACTGGGTCGTTCATCCCGACAACCCTCTCTTCGCTCGCGTGGTCGTCAACCGCGTCTGGCTTCACCATTTCGGCACTGGCATCGTCGACACGCCAAGCGATTTCGGCTTCAACGGGGGACGCCCGTCACATCCGGCCCTGCTTGACCACCTGGCCACCGATTTCCTCCGCAACGGACAGAGCCTCAAGAGTCTGCACCGCGCCATTGTGACATCGAGCACCTACAGGCAATCCAGCCGCCCGGCCGATACCGATTCCGACGGTCCTCACCGCGACGCAGTCAACAGACTGTTGTGGCGAGGGCCGAGACGCCGGCTCGAGGCCGAGGCGATTCGGGATTCGATGCTCCTCGTGGCCGGTGTCCTCACGACATCTGTGACGGCCGACGGTGATCCTCCCCGAGCGTCAACCGGCGGCCCGGGCTTTCGCGACGTGTCGGTGCACTTTGTCAACGGGACTACCTATTACGAACCGCTTCCAACACCGCCGACATCAACTTTCCGCCGGACGGTGTACCGCTTCACGCCTCGGGGTGACCGCCCACCACTGCTCGACTCCTTCGACTGTCCCGATCCTGCGGTGTCGGCACCTCGTCGGAGCGTGACAACCACCCCGCTTCAATCGCTGGCCCTGTTCAATGACGACCTCGTCCTGACACTGGCCGATGCCTTCGCAACTCGCCTGCGGTCCGACGCCGGCGCCAAAACTGCGGCACAGGTTACGTTAGCTTGGCGACTCGCGCTGGCACGTGAGCCCGATCGGGAGGAGCGTCGGCTCGCAGAGTCGCTCGTCGATCGACACGGGCTGGCCGCGATGTGCCGCGGGCTCTTCAACCTGGGTGCCTTCGTCGTCGTCGACTAGGGAGGAGTGCCATGCATTCGGAATCGATGCTCACCCGTCGGGATCTGCTCGATTGGGGCCTCCAGGGCCTCGGGGCCACGGCGATTGCCACGCTCTTGTCGGCCGATGGCTCGTCCTCCGAGACGCCCGATGCCTCGCTGCGTCCACCAGTCCGCGCCAAGCGAGCGATCCACATCTGCCTCGTCGGCGGGCTCAGCCACATCGACTCCTTCGACCCCAAGCCCGAACTCGACCGCTTGCACGGAACCAGGCTGATGACCGACGAGAAGCCCGACACCTTCTTCGGGAAGATGGGGCTGCTGCGCAAGGCAGACTGGGCTTTCCAGCCACGGGGCCGAAGCGGCCTCGAGGTATCCGACCTGTTCCCCAATATCGCCGAACTCGCGGACGAACTCACAGTGCTGCGCTCCATGGAATCGAAATCGGACAATCACACGCCGGGCCTTTTGCTCGCCAACAGCGGCTTCGAGTTCACGGGGTTCCCGTCGATGGGCAGCTGGATCTCCTACGGCCTCGGGCTCGAGAACGAGTCGCTGCCCGCCTACGTCGTGCTCAATGACGCGCGTGGCGCTCCCAACACGGGCTCATCCACGTGGAGCAGCGCCTTCCTGCCCTCCAGCCACCAGGGCGTGGTCTTCCGCGGGAACGAGCGTCCCGTGGCCGACCTCTTTCCAAGTCGTCCCGTCGACGGAATTGTCGATCGAGACACTCGCGATTTCGTGACCGCCGTCGACAGACTCCACGCGGCCAAACGGCCCGCAGACGATGCGATCAGCGCGAGAATCCGCAGTTACGAACTCGCTGCCCGCATGCAGACGTCGATACCCGAGGTCGCGAGCCTCTCGGACGAGACTCAGGAGGCCCACGCCGCCTACGGACTGGACAACCAGACCACGGCCGACATGGGACGCCGCTGCCTGCTCGGCCGACGCCTGCTCGAGAGAGGCGTTCGCTTCGTGCAACTGTTCTCCGGTGGCCCGATCGCCGGCTCACCCCGGGCGAGTTGGGATGCGCACGAGGACGTCCGCGCCAATCACGGACTCGAGGCCGCGAGAATTGACCAACCGGTGGCGGCGTTGCTCCGGGACCTGCGCGCACGAGGCATGCTCGACGATACCCTTGTGCTCTTCACGACCGAGTTCGGCCGAACGCCTTTCGCCCAGTCGGCCGCCGACACGGTCGGCCCGGGCCGCGACCACAACCGTTATGCCTTTTCCTGCTGGATGGCGGGAGCGGGTCTGCGTCCTGGGATCGCCGTCGGCGCCACCGACGAGATCGGATGGAAGGCGGTTGAACGACCGATCCCGTGGCATGACTTCCACGCGACCGTGCTGCACTTATTCGGGATCGACCACGAACATCTGACGTACTACCACAACGGCATTCGCCGTCGTCTCACGAACGTTCATGGCGACGTGGTGCGCGAGGCGCTCGCCTGACGGCCGACTGCAGGCAGTGTCACCAGCGGTCCCCGAGCGGCTCCAAGCGCTCGATCGGCGCGACCCTGCACCACCGCCACCTCCAGAAATCCCTGCGAACCCGCCAGGGCGACGACCGTACCGGGAGTCGCCTCCCCATACGTGTGAACCACGGCTCGCACCGCGTGATGCCCCACACGAATCGAACCCGCCTGGATGAGCCGCTCGAACAACGTGTCCGGAAGGTTCGTCACGAGGTTGCCGAAGCGGTCGACATGCATGACTTCGCCGACGAGGTCGTGGCCATCACCTCTCGGCTGCGGCCACACGAGCCGGACTTCATCGTCGACGACCGGCCCCAGACTTTCGGGACCATGCCCTTCGAGCAAGTGCACCGCAGCCGGCGCGATCGCATCGCGGCCATGAAACGTCGCCGAAGCCCCGGACGGAATGGCGAGCGACCTGAAAACCATTGGGTTCGATGCGACGTTCGCGATCGGCGCCGCCTCGCTTGGACACTCGAACAGTCTCGACAGCACCCCCTTGTCTGGAGCGAGATACTCCTGGTCACCGACGCGGGCCCAGAGCAGCCCTCGCGACGTTCCCACGCCGGGATCCACGACGACCAGGAGCAGGGACCCTGACGGGAAGGCGGGACAGGCCGCCGCCACGAGCCACGCAGCTTCCCACACGTCGTGCGGCGGCAGGTCGTGGGAGATGTCGATCACGGTCGGCAC
>JBJTBB010000388.1:0-2734 GCA_046091125.1 Planctomycetaceae bacterium | reverse complement strand
GGCTGATTCCACCGCGCGGCGAGCCGTGGCCAGATGGGCATCGATCACCCATGGCTGGCGCACAGGATCGGAGGCTGCCTTCGGGAGTAAGACCGGTTTCACCTCCAGAGGTCCGAAAGACAGCACTTCCGGGATGCCGGGCATTATCGCCCGCGACGTGTCTGGCTTTGTGTCGTCGCCACGCACGAAGAGATAGGTCGGTCGCTCGAGGTGGCCAGCGAAGACAACGGGAAGCCCATCCTTCTCGAGATCTCCCTCGCCGGCTACGACGTCGAGACGGGTCTCGATCGGCTCGAAGAAGGCCCGGAAGCGGTAGTAGTCCTCCTGGCTGATGGGGTCGTACTTGTGATCATGGCACTTGGCACAGTTAAGTGTCAGGCCGAGCAGCCCCTTGCCGACATGCTCGACGGTCTCGTCCATCCACGGCGTGCGATTGAAGAGAAACCAATTTCGGGCGAGAAAGCCCGTTGCCCGTAGTTTTGCCGGGTCTTCAGGGAACCGTTCGTCGGCAGACAGCATGTGCCGGACCATTTCGTCGTAGGGAAGGTCGTCATTGAGCGACTCGACGATCCAGTCACGAAAGTGCCACATGTGCTTCTGGCTGTAGCGGTGTTCGCTGCCCAGGCCCCACCAGTCGCTGTATCGCCAAATATCCATCCAGTGACGACCCCACCGCTCCCCATGCCGCGGATCGGCCAGCAGGCGATCAACGAGTGCTTCGTACCAATCGACGGATTCGTCGCTTTCGATGCGTGCAAGATCCTCGGGCGACGGTGGGAGGCCGATCAGGTCGATGAAAAGCCTCCGCGCGAGCACGGAGCGGGATGCCTCCGGCTGTGGCGCGATGCCGGCATCGATGCGCGCCTCGGTGAGGAACGCATCGATGGGGTTTCTGATGCCAGTCGCGTCAGCGATGGTCGGAACAGATGGTCTCGTGCGGGGAGTGAAAGCCCAGTGATCGCGGGGATCGTTCTCCGGCTGCTCATCGGGCGGTGCCGGGCTGCCAACGAGGATCCATTGCCGGAGCATCGCCACCTGCTCCGACGACAATGGTTCACCCTCGCCCTCAGGGGGCATGCGGGATGCCGGATCTGGATCGCTGATCCTGGCCATGAGCGGGCTTTCATCGGGTGATCCAGGCTGGATCGCCGCGCCCGACTCACCCCCCCTTTCCATGAGGCTGACGGCATCGAGCCTGAGACCAGCCTGCTGTCGCAGCCCACCGTGGCAGGGATAGCAACGGGTGGCGAGGAGTGGCTTGATCGCCCGCGTGTAAGCCTCGAGGGCGGTGCCCACGGCGTCGGGGTCGTTGGCCTGGGACCATGCCGATGGGCTGCCGATGACCATGGTCAGCAGCATGGAGCCGGCGATGGCCGACGTACGGCGATGACGGGCGGTCAGATGAAAGAAATACTTGGGCACAGCCGTCATCGCCAGACTCTCCCGCTATCTTTCTCCCGCCGTTTCAGCATACAGTGCGTCGGGTGCCTTCCACGGTGTCCCATTGGCCGACGGTACCACTGGCCGTGCGGCTCTCAGGGAGTGCCAGATAGTTACGGATCGGGAAGGGGAGCTTCCATTTGCCCGACCTTCGGCTCGCGCATAGGGTTCTCCTGTTAGGGGCGCTGGATGGGAGGCTGCGATGGCTTCCTCGAAAGTGGGTCGACGGGACGTATCCCATCGACGACGGCCGCTTGGCGTCGAGCGGTTCGAGCCGCGTCTTGCAATGGCGGTCTGGCTAGCGGAGCCAGCATCTTTCCCAAGGGTTGAAATCGACACGAGCCGGGTGGTCGACCTGTGGGTCGATCCAGCGATCGGAAACGACGGCGCTCCCGGTACGGCCCGAGGAGAAGCTCTCCGGACCTTGTCGGAAGCCTGGCGGCGGGTTCCGATGACAGTCGACCTTTCGGTCGGCTATCGCATCAATCTCGCGGCCGGCGTCTACGACGAATCCGTGGTGCCGAACTATTGGGAGGGGCGGCGGGGATCGGCCTCGACGCCTGTCATCGTGCGGGCCGCAGACGGGGTCGGCACGGCACGGCTGCCATCGGTGAATGACTTCGACTGCCACCCCATGGTGTGCGAGGCAGTGGAGATCTCTGCGGGTGGAGGGGATGTCCTGCATTTCGAGCGATGCAGTCAGATCCTGCTCCGAGACACCACCGTCCGCGGCACCGGCGACATTCCGACCTATGCCGTGCCCCAGGAGGCCTTGAAGGTCAATCAAAGCCAGTATTTCTTCATCGAGAACTGTGATATCTCCGGTGCTTGGGACAATGCCGTCGATTTCGTCGCCGTCCAGTACGGACATGTCGTGGGTAGCCGTATCCATCGCGCCGGCGACTGGGCGATGTATGCCAAGGGTGGTTCGGCGTATCTCACGATCGCCGGCAACGAGTTTTTCGATGCGGGCACCGGCGGGTTCACGGCCGGTCAGGGAACGGGGTTCGAGTTCATGGTCTCACCCTGGCTCACCTACGAGGCCGAATCGATCCGATTCACCCACAACCTCGTGCACGACGTCGAGGGCGCGGGCTTCGGGGTGAATGGCGGCCACGATGTCCTTTTCGCCCACAACACCCTCTATCGAGTCGGCATCCGCAGCCACGTCATCGAGGCGGTGCACGGCGGGCGAACCTGCGACGGTGACTCGGCGACTTGTCGGCGATTCCTCGCAGCCGGCGGCTGGGGAACCGCCATCCCCGGCGGCGACGAGCCGATCCCGAATCGGGAG
>JBJTBB010000387.1:0-7199 GCA_046091125.1 Planctomycetaceae bacterium | reverse complement strand
CACCTCAGAACGCGATCCGTCCCACAAGCACCCGGGGTCGCCCGGAGAGGTCAGGCACCAGCCGAACATCCCTAAACCCTGAGGACTGCGCCTCACAAGCCTCGCGGATCTCGACCGCACGCTTTCTCGCCTTGATGTCGGCGATACGGCGGGTGAGTTCCTTGTCCAGTGAAAACGATCGATCCTCCCGGTCGACGGCGGCGAACACGGCCTGCAGCGAGTAATAGTCGTCCTGTGCGATCGGGTCGAATTTGTGGGCGTGGCACTGGGCACAGTGGATCGTGACGCTCGCGAAGGTGCCGATCGTATTGGCCACCATGTCGTCACGGTCGAGATGCCGGGCGATCTTCCCGTCGGTCTTGGTCTCGGGCACTTCGCGATGACCGATCAGGTCCCAGGGGCCCGCCGCGATGAAGCCAATCGCCTCCTCGCCATCACGTGTGCCCGGGAAGAGCACGTCGCCGGCAATCTGCTCGCAGAGGAAACGGTCGTAGGGCTTGTCGTCGTTCAGCGCGCGGATGACGTAGTCGCGGTAGGGCCAGGCGTTGGGCCGTGGCTGGTCCTTGTCGTAGCCATGCGTGTCCCCGTAGTGCACGACATCGAGCCAATGCCGGGCCCATCGCTCGCCATAACGCGGCGAGGAGAGCAGCCGGTCCACGAGCTTGCCGTATGCATCTGGGGACTCATCCGAAACGAACGCCCGCACCTCGTCGGGATGGGGCGGCAGACCCGTGAGATCGAATGACAGACGCCGGATGAGCGTGCGACGATCGGCTAGCGGGGACGGCACGAGTCCCTTCTCGGCGAGAGTGTGGCGGATGAAGAAGTCGACCGGATTCCGCTCGGGCTCGACGCCGGGCAGTCCGGCAAACGCCGTCACTCGCCCCGGGACGGCGTGCTTCTGGATCGGACGCCAGGCCCAGTGGTCCAGTCGAGGATCTCGTTCGTCCGCGTCGGTGGACTCCTCCCGGCCCGGCCACGGCAGGCCAGCGACGACCCAGGACTCGATCGCCGCGATCTCATCCGCCGACAGACGTTCGCCCTCGGGCGGCATCCGCTGCTCAGGATTCGACGACTGCACACGCCGCAGGATCTCGCTTCGCTCGGCCGAACCCGATACGGCCGCCGGACCGAAATCACCACCTCGCAGGATGGCGGCCCTGGAGTCCAGCCGCAGGCCCGATTCGCTGGCGTCGGGGCCGTGGCACTCGAAGCAGCGGGCCTGCAACACCGCCCGCGCGGTGTCCATCAGTCTCGAGTCGGCCTCTTGGGGATCGGTGGTAACCGCTGAGGCCGTGTCCTCAGCGACCGTCACACGTTCGTGCGATCCCGCCCAAACGAGTACGATCCCGATCGACAGCGGCGCAAGGGCATCGATTCGAGCGGAGCGGAACTGTTTGAGCCATTCGCGAAGCATGCTTCAAATTGTACCCTTGCCCAAGCTTGGGCCACACCCGGCCCTCCTTTCGTCACAACGGCTCCGAGTCGTCACAATGGCTCCGAGCAGCGGTTTATCGACGTGCATGGCGACGTGATCCGCGAAATCCTCACTGGACTCCTTCGGGGGATCAGCTGATCGCTGCCACTGCATCGAGTACCTCCTGGTCATGCCCCTGAGGCTTCACGACGGTGAACGCCCTGGCAATGCGACCCGACGGATCGATCACGAAGGTGCTGCGGGCGATGCCCATGAAGCTCCTGCCGTACATGCTCTTCTCCCGCCACGCACCGTACCGCTCGGCCACGGCATGATCCTCGTCGGCCAGCAGCGTGAAGGGCAGTCCGTGCTTCTTCCTGAACGACACGTGGCTCCGCACCGAATCCGGACTCACTCCCAGCACGACCGCCTTGAGTCGCAGGAAGCGTTCGTGCGTGTCTCGAAAACCGCAGGCCTCGACAGTACAGCCCGGCGTGTCATCCTTGGGATAGAAATACAGTACGACCGTACGTCCCTTGAAAGACGACAGACGGACCGTCGACCCATCATGGGCGACAGTCGTGAAGTCGGGTGCCTTCGCCCCCTCCCGCGGCCAGGCGACCGCCGAGACCGGCCCCGCCTTGCCGGCAGCCGACGGCTTTTTCGGGGCGGATCGTCCGGCGGACTTTTCGACGGCCGTTTTCTTCGGCTTGACCGCACGCTTCACCGGCCGTTTGCCAGCCGGCTTCTTCGCAGATTTCACAACGGGATTTTTCTTCACCTTCTTCTTCGCCATGACGCCTGGACTCCTTGGGTGGTGCGGGTGGCATCGATCAACGTCCTTATGGTTTCATTCAGCGTCAGGGCGGCAACCCCCTGAGGTCATCCGGCAGTTCCACGAGGTCGAGAGCCTTGTCCGCTCGGGCGATCGCCTGGAGCCGCTCCACGTCCTCGGTCCGCTCGTCAGCGAGGTCTCGTGATTCGAAGGGGTCGTCCGACAGGTCGAAGAGTTTCGGCTTTCCGCGATGTCGCTGGATCAGCTTCAACGCACCGTCGATCACGGCTCGCCCCGACTGGTGGACGATCACGATCGGCTTCCCTCGGGGCAGGTCCTCCGGCCCCAGGACCGCCCGCCAACGATCGACTCCGTCCCACGCGGCATCGGCCGGCGGATTGTAGCCGACGAGACCTGCCAATGTCGGAAACCAATCGGCGACATGCATTGGTGACTGGCAGCGGCGTGGTTCGAGCGTCCCAGGCCAGTTGGCGAAGGCGCAGACCCGCACCCCTCCCTCATAGAGCGAGTTCTTCTGTCCTCGAAGCGGGCGGTTGTCACTGTTGAGTGGGGAATCGGACACGTCACTCACGTAAGCATTGCGCAGCGATTCGATCCCACCGTTGTCGCTCGTGAAGACGATCAGCGTCTCGTCTCGCTCGCCCGACTCGTCGATGGCCGAAACCATCTCGCCGATCTCGGCGTCGAGCTGCGACACCATCGCGGCCAGCCGCCGCCGCGAATCGTCGCGCTCATGGTCCTCGTGGAACGTCACGCCTTCGTACAACCGCTTGTATCGCTCCGGCGCATCGACCGGCGTGTGGACCGCGTGGAACGGCACGTAGACGAACCACGGCCTACCGGAACCCGCACCCTCGCGAATTCTCCGGACGGCCTCGGCCGCCACGAGTTCCGTGGCGTTCTCCTCCTCCGGCACAGGCCGGCCGTCGCGGTGCCACGTATCCTCGTAGGGACCGCGACGATACTTGTGCGTCCATGGATCGGCCGCCCCCGTGAGCGTGCCGTAGCCATGATCGAAGCCGTGGGCGATAGGGCCCCACTCTGGCATCGAACCAAGGTGCCATTTCCCTGATTGGCTCGTTCGGTACCCCAGCGATCGAAACGCGGCGGCGAGCGTTGGAGTGCCAGGCTGAAACGCCCGCAGGTTGCTCGGCTTGATCGCCTGTGGTCCGAAACGGCCCGGATAGCGGCCTGTCATCAGGGCGGTCCGCGTGGGTGTGCACACCGGCTGCACGTAGTGGCGGTCAAGTTCCACGCCGGTGGCGACGAGCCGGTCCATGTGGGGCGTGTGGGCGAAGCCGCCGTGCCAGCCGACATCGGACCATCCGAGGTCGTCCGCGACGACGAATAGCACGTTGGGCGGGCTGTCCGATGCCGCCCCCAGAGCGTTGCCGGTGGCACCCCCCGCCGGGCAGAAGATCGCCACCAGGAGACCGATCCCCGCCTGTCGCCGTCGGTCTTTCACGGCGTCTTCCTCGTTCCTGACGCAATCCAGCCGGAGCGGTCATACTATCGTTCATGCGTTACGTCTGTCCCGTGCGACTCAACCACATCGTTGCGTTCGGCCTGGTCGTGCTCGGCACGGGCGGCCTAACGCCTTCCGAGCGGCCGACGGCGACTGCGGCCGATCCCGAGTCGCCACGGGAGGTGTTCGCCGAGGCTGTCCGGATCTTTTTCGACTGCCGCCCGGACGAATCCAGCAGGCTCTTCGACCGACTCGTCGAGCTGCGCCCATCGGACGAACCGTCACTCTGGCAACGAGGACTGGCGCTCTACTATGCCGATCGATTCGACGACGGTCGACGGCAGTTCGAGGTGCATCGGACCGTGAATCCCGACGACGTCGAGAATGCTGCCTGGCACTTTCTTTGCGTGGCCCGAGCGGAGGATGCGGCGAAAGCCCGCGCTGCACTGCTTCCCGTGGGCCCTGACGCGAGGGTGCCCATGCAGGAGATCTACCGGCTTTTTGCTGGTGATGGATCGGCCGAGGAGGTTCTCGCCGCGGCGGAGCGAGGCAATCCGGCCCAGCTTCGCGACCAACGCTGCTACGCTCATCTCTATCTCGGCTTGTACCACGAATCGCTCGGGAATTCCGAAAAGGCACGCGACCACATCCTCAAGGCGGCCATCGACGAGTCCATGGATCACTACATGGGCCGCGTCGCCCGGGTCCACACCGTCCTTCGAGGTTGGGGAACGAAGGCCGAGATCCAGCCCTGATGGACGCGGCGGTCTCGCCGCGGTTTTCCGATGAACGCTCCGACCGATCCGGCCTCTCTCGTCTCCAAGCGGTGTGTTCCCTGTGAAGGGGGTGTCGCCCGTTATGATCGGCCCGATGCGGAAGCTCAATTGGCGTTTCTGCCCGCCTGGCAACTGATGGCCGACGGCACACGAATCAGAAGAGACTGGAAGCTCACTGACTTCCGCTCGGCGATCAAGTTGCTCAATTCCATCGGCGCGCTCGCCGAGCGGGAGCAACACCACCCCGATCTGCACCTCGAGGGCTACAGCAGGCTCCGCGTCGAACTCCAGACCCATGCCATCGGCGGGCTGTCGGAGAACGACTTCATCCTCGCCGCGAAGATCGACGCGATCGCACCTCCGGGCTGACAAAGAGGCCGACCATCGATTCACCCGGAGCTCGTCGGCCCTTGCTCCTGGGGCACCGCCTCGCGGGGCCCCGACCGTTTCGAGGAACGGCGGCTGGCATTCTCCATGTAGTAGAGACGCCCATCCTCCGCCCCGCCCACGAAGTCCGGGACGCCGTCACCCTGGAAGTCGACCACGGCCGGACTCACGTCGTGCCCTTCGATGTTTCTCTCGGCGAGGCTGCCCACTCTCTCGAAGCGCCACGAGTGATCGCGTGAGTCGATCTGTCGCAGGAGGTCGGCGTTGCGCGAGTTGACGAGCAGGTCGAAGCGACCATCTCCGTCCCAGTCGACGACGCACAGCTTCCTTCGACCGCTCGCGCCCGCCGAACCCGACGTCAGCCGGATCTGGCTACCCTCCTCGTCCAGGAATGCCCGCCGCGGGTGCAAGAGCACCCTTCTCCCGTCCACCAGTGCTCGACGAAAGAAGGCGAGGTACCCCTCGTGGTCGAGCATGGCGAGGTCGACGAGGCCGTCTCCGTCGAAGTCGTGGGCGACGGGCGTGGTTCTCCACTGCGGGAGGAGCGGTTTGCCATCTGGACGCCGCCAGCCCCAGGCCAACCGTGGCTGTGGTGTCTGCCACTCCACTTCAATCGGAGCCGCCGCCGCAAGCCTCATCGGCGTGAGCGAACCAGAGGGAACGATCGCCTCCCCTTCCGGCGGCCCCAGGTTCCTCAGCCAGACAACTTCACCGAGGATGCTGTTGACCAGGATGTCGCGAAGGCCGTCGCCATCCCAATCGGCCACCGAAATCGTTGTGTAGCCCCATTTTTCCTCTGCGGGTCCCTGAATGCTGCCGTTCGGACCGGCCACCACACGAAAGACTTCGCCCCCCGCTTCGAGTCGCACCGGCGCCGCCCAACGTGGTGGCGACATCCCTGGGCCGCTCAGGTTTTCAAAGAACTCGATGTAGCCAGCCGTATTGCCCGACAGAATGTCGCAGTCTCCGTCGCCATCCCAATCCGTGCCACAGGGGGTGGCAAGGGCACCGCACTTGAGGCGGTCCGCCTCCTGTCGAAAGAAGACGGGCCGTGCGAAGACCGGCGTGCCCACGTCGTCGAAGCGTCCGGTATGACGAACGAATGCCACCCGTCCGTCCTCCTGTCCGACCACGAGATCCACGAGCCCATCACGATTCCAGTCGAACGCCACCGGCACGATCATCTCGAGATCCATCCTCAGCGGCAGGCCTCCTTCGATCGTCGGTGAGACACCCGCGGCATACTCGGGCCGCGTGCGGCTGCCGACGTTCCGGAAGTACGTGCATCGATCGAGAAACGATCCGCAGAGAAGATCGAGATCGCCATCACCGTCGAAATCAGCCAGGTTGGGAGACGGGCAGCCGAAGACATCGACGGGCTGTCCCGCCGCCATCAGCGGCATGGGATCGCCGAATGGTTCGTCCGTGCGACCAGTTCCGGGAAATACGTGCACCAGTCCATGCAGCGGTCCGTGCGTCCAATGGCCCGACGCGTCGTATCCGTCGTCCCAACCGTAGTGACTCCAGTCCTCGGTGCCCACGACGAGATCGATGAGGCCATCGCCGTCATGGTCAGCCAGTCGCCACTGGTTGTGACGGACCTTCGGCCCCTTCGGCTGGGAGCCAGTCGGGCGAAACCAGCCGGCATGCACCCCCAGCGATCTGCGCCGCGATAAGCCGTTCTCGAGAAACTGCTCGTGCTCAGTACCGGGCGTCAGCACATGCAGGCGGCCATCGACATAGCTGGGCATGACGTAGAGCACCGTGGGCCCCAACCGCTTCCCGGAACGAAAAACCGGCAGCGGATCGGCAGCGGTGTCGCCGGTGACGTTTTCGAACAACCAGAGGCCGTTGGAGGGTTTGTCGGGGCAAGAGACCACGAGGTCGTGGTCGCCGTCACCGTCGGCGTCACAGGGAATCGGCCACGCCCAAAGCCCCACTCCAAGATCCACGACCAGACCAGGATTACGGTAGGCGAGCGGTTCGAGCGACGATTGCCCGACGGCCGTCCGCCCACCGACGACCGACGCGAGCCCCAGGGCAAAAAGCCACCACCGTCGACCTGACTGCCGCCGCCGTCCCCTCGCATGTTTTTCGTGCATGGCCGCCCAGCGTAGCACGTGCAGACGGGGCGTTGTCACAACGGATCGAGTTGCATCGAGTACCCTTCACCGGGAGTATGACGACGCGGATCCTGTCGGACACCAGTGGGCCGAATCGAAATCCGTCCTTGCGAAACCTCCGTCCTTGTGAAACCATCGCCATACTGGGTCGTTTGAATGGGTGCATGATGCTCCGTTCTGCTTGGATCCTCGGGACGTTGCTACCCGCCATCTACGGCGGGCTCGCCACCGCCCC
>JBJTBB010000386.1:0-3164 GCA_046091125.1 Planctomycetaceae bacterium | reverse complement strand
CGCCAGCCCGCGACCTCCCGCCCCACCTCGACGATACGACCACAGAACTCGTGGCCCAGGACGACCGGATAGTTCACGGGCCAGGAATGGTCGGCCGACCACTGGTGCAGGTCACTGCCACACACCCCCACGTTCGCCACCTCAAGGAGCACCTCATGCGGTCCGATGGTGGGACGGTTCACATCCCGGATCTCCACCGAACCCTTTTGCGGGGCGAAGTTCACGACGGCGGCGGGCATGGTTTCTCTCCTCGGAATCGGGGCTCCCGCCCCCCTTCACGGCACCGGATTTATCAGCCGCCCGTGCGAGTCTCGAGCACGTACCGCAGCAGATCGTCGAACTCCCCGCGATCCTTCAGCAGCCTCATCAAATTGGCCGGCATCAGCGAGACCGGCGATTGCACGACCTCGTCGATCACATCCTTGGAGATCCGAATCGGATCGGGCTGGGCGGGATTGCGGAGCACGATCTCCCGGTCGTTTTCCTCGATCTTGATGCCCGACAGTTGCCGCCCGTCGTCAGTCACCACGGCGACCTGCGCGTAGTCCTTTACAATCCGCTTGGAAGGCTTGAGCAGCGACTCGACCATCTCGACGTCGGATAGCTTCGTCTTGAGTTCTTCGAGATTGGGACCGAGTCGCTGGCCTCCGGCCGGCGGATTGTGGCAGGTGGAACAGGTCGAGCGGGCATCCTGGAACAGCTTCTTGCCGCGACCGGTATCACCACGCTCCCGGGCGAGCCGGGCAAGTTCGACGGGATCAGCACCGAGCAGCTCCTTTTCCAGTGCCTCATGGGAAACGAGCTCAACCGCGGAGGCGGCGCGTGCGGCGACGAGATCCGGCTCGAGCGGATGCGAAGCGATCAGTTCATCCGGATTCCAGAAGGTGGAGCGAGCCGCCGTCTCCTGCCTGATCCGCTTGACGAGGTCGGGAGACACGATCGAAGCCTTGTTGCCCCAACTGTTGCGGACGAACGTCATGACGGCCGCCACCTCGTCATCCTTGAGGATCGCGCGGAAGGCGGTCATCGGCGGCACGCCTTTCGATGGATCGTAGGCCTGCCCGTTGACGATCATCGGGCCCCACAGACCGTGCAGCACCATCTTGGCCAGACGCTCCTCGCTGCCGAGCACCCAGGGGCTGCCCACGAGCGTGGGATAGATGATCCCCATGCCCTTGCCACTGGACTGATGACAGGTCATGCAATGAGCCTCGCGTTGATACACCTCGGCGCCCATCTCATAGGCTTTCCGATCGGCAGCCATCAGGTGGGAGGGCGGCTCGAACTTCACGAATTCCCGTTCTGGCACGGCGATGAACCCGCCGGCTCCGTCCTGATCGACCTCGTGCCAGAAGTGCTTGACCATCGCCGCGGCGACCGCCGCATGCCGAACCTTGGAAGCGAGCACTTTTTCGAGCAGCGTCTCGTCTCGGACGTCGTGCTGCTGGTGCAGCCAGAGGGCTTCGAGCAGGTGGTGTGCCTGCGCCTCGTCGTCGGCGTTGAAGTTCATCATCCATTTCTTCGTGGCCGCGATGACGTCCTTGGACGGCCGGCCGGCCAGTTCGACGCGAGTCCGATGCCGAACGCCATCAACGGGATGCTTCAGGTTCTCGAGCAGGGCCTCGATCGGCTGGCCATGGATCGCGACCGGTTTCTGCAGGGATCGCCCCTTGGCGGTCAGCCGGAAGATCCGGCCATGCGTGTGGTCGCGATTCGGATCGCGGATGTTGTGCTGCATGTGCCCGATGATCACGTTGTGCCAATCGGCCACGTAGAGCGCGCCGTCATCCCCGACGACCGCATCGGTCGGCCGAAAATTTCGGTCCTCGCTGTCCAGAAGGTTCTTCACGGGAGTACCCCAGACCTCGCCGAAGGCCCGCTTCCCCTCTTCACCGTCACGATCGAGGTCGTACTGCTTCACTCCGAGGAACCCGATCGTGTTGCAGATCAGGAAGTCCTGCTGCATGTCCTCGGGGAAGTGCTCCGAGGAGAGGATCTCGTCGGCGGCGACCGGACGGAATTCCTTCTCGAGGAGCTTGACCATCTTGAAACCCTTGCCCTCAGAACGCACCTGGAAAGAGTTGCCCCCCGTTCCGTCGTTGGCGTAGAGGTAACCCCAGCGGTCGAAGGCGGTGCCGTGTGGATTGGGAGAGTTGCCAGCATGGGGCGTGATCGAGAAGCGCCGCGGATCGAAGCGATACATGCCGGACGCGCCGATGTTGAGATTCTTGGCCCATGGCGTCTCGTGGTTGTGGACGAGAAAGATGCCACTTTGCCAATAGATCCCACCATCCGGCCCGTAGATCAGGTTGTTGGCGGCGTGGTGCGTGTCTGAGGCATTGAGGCCTTGCAGCAGGATCGTGCGGACGTCGGCAACGTCGTCACCGTCGGTGTCCTCGAGGTACAGAAGGTCGGGCCCAGACGTGACGATGACTCCCCGGCCCCAGAATTCGAAACCCAACGGGTTGTGGACGTGGGCGAACACGGTGCGCTTGACGGCCTTCCCGTCGCGATCCGTGTCTTCGAAGATCATCAGGCTGTCGTTCATCGGCTTGAGCGGCTCCCACTTGGGGTAGGTGTTCCAGCTGGCGGCCCAGAGCCGGCCTTTGGCGTCAACCTGCAACTGCACCGGATTGGCGAAGTCGGGAAACTGCTTCTCCGAGGCGAAGACGTTCAATTCGAAGCCCTCGGGCACCTTGATCTTCGCGAGACTCTCCTCGGGGGAGAGATACTCGACGCTGCCCTCCTTGTCCTTGCTCGAGCTTTGGCTGCCGCCGCCCACGTTCGACTTCACGGGAATCGCCGCGGGGACGTTGCCGTCGTCCACCGTGTACGGTCGCCCGGCGACGGCGGCCCAGATCGCGGGGTCGCGGTTGGCCGTCATGACGTCGAGCATCTTCAGCTCGTGCATGAGGACTTCGGCGTTGCTCTGTCCGTCGACGAACGTCAGGCCTGCGCGGCTGCCCCAGATATCGTTACCGTCGGTCGCTCGGAAGCGGTTGTGCCAGTACCAGTTCTTATCGGTGACGGCAGCATGAATGCGCGACAGGTCGGCGTCGGCGGTGACCGACTGCCCCACGAGCGCCTCGTCGATCATGGCTCAAATACTTCGGAAGCATGAGTCGGTGCGATGGCATCCATAGAGCGGGAACCGCTCAGAACTC
>JBJTBB010000385.1:0-3632 GCA_046091125.1 Planctomycetaceae bacterium | reverse complement strand
CACCCAGCGCGCACATCCTACGCGGCGTGCACGCGGCCGGCGGCGGCCATCGCCGCCGCCTCCTCCAGGCGAGGCTGCGGCTCGAGGTGCCGTCCCAGGATGCTGCCGCCGAAACGTCCGGACACGACCAGGGCGTCACCCGGCCTCGCTCCATCCCTACGCCACGCTCGACCGGGTTCAACGCTGCCAATCGCCGTGATACTGACCACCAGCGGACCGTCCCACGCGTTGGTGTCGCCACCCGCGAGACAAAGCCCAAGCTCCGCGGCTCGTTCCCGAACACCCTCGAACAGCGATCGCCCGACGGCGTCCCCGCTGGTACGGGGCAGAGCGACGGCCACCACGATCGCCTCTGGACGGGCTGCCATGGCAGCAAGGTCACTTGCATTGACACCCACCGCCTTACGACCGACCTGTTTGGGCGAACAACGGCCCGGACCCTGCCCCAGTACGAAGTCCACACCCTCCATGAGCATGTCGGTCGTCACGACGGTCCGACGCATCGCTGGCGGCCTCAGCACCGCAGCGTCATCACCTGGAGGAACCTCGAGCCGAGGGTCTGAACCAAGCTTCGAAAGCAGCCAATCGACAAAGGTTCGTTCCACGCCCGAACGCCATCCCGGGTGCTCTTTTCGCGGCCCAACCGGCCTCCCGGACATCCTACCCGCTCAATGGCAGGGCCGCCGAATCATCACCGAATCTCCAGATCAACTCCCATTTGACAGCGGCGAAGAACGGCTCGGCGAGCGCGTCTTCATGAGTCCCACACGAGGAGACCGACGCCCCGTCGCAACGTCCGCAAAATCGCCGACCACCGACGGCACATCGGCCCGCCGGCATAACGCTAGCGGCGGATGGTGTCCCAGGCGAGATGACCAAAGAGCGTTTCACGCCCTCGGAGCACATAGAACTTCAGCGGTCCCAGACGCTCTCCCTGAGCCTTGTCGAGGACGTAGGCGACGTTCTCCGGCGACACCGTTTCCCAGACATGCAAGCCGACGAGCACGTCGTCCGGCTGGATACCCTGCTCGCTCGCGGGCCCGTCCTCACGCACGTCCACGACCCGCAATCCGCCCCTGTATCGCGACTGCACCCGTTGGATGCGTTCGACCGGAACAGGCGCGAGACGCAGTCCCAACTCATCCCAAATGCGTTCCTCGACCGGCAGAGTCGTGACCGGTGCAGCCGAAAGGGCCAGGGTGATGTTCTGTTGCGTGCCGCCGCGATCCACCTGCACATCGACCTGCTCACCAGCCTTCCGACCCAGCAGGGCCCGCTCGATGTCCAGAGGGTTTTCCACCACCATGCCACCGATCCGCCGGATCACATCACCCGCGCGGACCCCGAACGTGGCTGCCGGACTCTCCCGTTGCACCGTCGACACCATCGCGCCACCATCCTCGGAACCCTGCGCAACGATGCCGTGCCACGTTCGGCTGACCCGTTCGACGGAAAGCAGACGGGCCGCGATGTCAACGACCTTGTCGACGGGAATCGCAAACCCGATTCCCTGTGCCCCCGCCCGCACCGCAACATTCAGTCCGATCATCTCACCATCGATGTTGAGCAGCGGACCTCCCGAGTTCCCCGGGTTGATACTCGCATCTGTCTGGATCAGATCCTCATACCGCTGCGACTGGGTGACCTCCACATCGCGATGCAGTGCCGACACGATGCCGCGCGTCACCGTGTGCTCGTAACCGAAGGCATTTCCCAGGGCGAGTACGGTCTCGCCGATCAAGATATCCCTCGAACGCCCGATCCGGATCACCTGCAACGGCTTTGAGACCTCGATCTTCACGATCGCGAGGTCGGTGCCTGCATCATGCGAAACAAGTTCAGCGACCGTCTCATCACCTGATGCCAGAGTGACTTCGATCCGACGAACGCCCGCCACGACATGGTAGTTGGTGACGATATAGCCTCGAGCATCGATGACCACCCCGGTTCCCATTCCATTGACACGTCGCAGAGCCGATTCATCAGGATCCTCAGAGGCCGGCACCATCTTCTGACCGTGCAGATTGACGACGGCATCTCGTTGGGAGGCGACGGCCTCGACGATCGCCGTACGACGCAGCTCCGAGGAAAGCACTTCACCGGCGGACCATGCGCACACCGCGCTCACGACCGCGGCAATCATCAGATGCCACTCAAGGGAGGCGCCGCCGAACGGCGACCGCCCACCGGAATCGAGCGAAGAACCAGGCGCGCCCACCCGCTCATTTGAAACGGGCGGCACTGGCGAGGCTCGTTTGGGCATAACGATCCGGCGGATACAACGGTAGGAACATTCACTGCGAAGTGCGGCCGACACGGACCTGCCGAGCCGTTGGCAAACACCCGTTCCGCAGTGCCAGCCAAACCCCGCCTTAAATTCGACCGGCGGACCATTTCGGGTTTCGGGCGAGATCACGCCGTCCGCACAGCTTGCCTAGCCTGCCATCAATGGGACGTCTGATCTGTTTCGGAGCGCCGCTGGGCGGACTCCTTCCCACGTTGGGAACCAATCAAGAACGGAAGCAGCTGAAGAAGCAGGAAGATCGCCAGTGTGCCGAGCACGAGGAACGGCCAGGCGGCCGCCACACGCTCACCGAATTCCCAGCCCGACTCCCGCGCAAGGCCCGCCACGAGCGTGGCGACGAGAAGGATCATCAGCGCCGCGAGCACGAGCGCACAGCCCAGGGACGCCATCGTCCCCTTGAACGTACCCAGTTCCGAAAACTCCTCCTGATGGAGATCGATCGCCCGGGCCCGGCTGATGCTTCTGGGAATGGTCTCTGCGAGCTCCACGAGTCTCGCGGCATCCGGCCAGGTCGCGGCCTCCGATGGGCCCTGTCGATCCCCCGATCGCCTCAGAACGTCGAGCATCCGTACGGCCGGCGTGAAGGCAAGTCTTTCGGTCACACCCTCGCGGGTTATGGTCCATTCGACCGGGACGGGTCCCCCGATGGATGCCGCCACCGGCGGCATTTCCACCACGATCGAGCCTCGCTCCGCGACGAGCGAAAGGCGGGCGGAGGACCTGCCAGCGATCGCACGCATCGACTGCCAGCGTGAGGGAATCTGCATCGACCCGCCGCACTCCACCGTGAGTGCGGCGAGTGCCGACCCATCCAAGCGTCCACCGATCGTAGCCAGCCGGGAGGGTTCACCCGCGAGCAATCGCAGCAGATCGGCATCCACAGCGAACGCCTCCAGAACGGATGCTCGAGACTGGTCGGCCAGTGGCCGCTCGAGACTGATGGCATCGGCCGCTCCGAGGGGAGACGTGCCGGCCAGGCAGCTCTCGACCTCGGAGCGCAAGCGGCCGATGAATGGATGGAGTCGTCCGGGTAGATACGGAACGATGACACACCCTGTATCCGCCCGGATCATTTCGATTTCGAAGGCCCACAACATCGACAGTGTCGGTGGGAATGCCACGAGGACCGGCCTGCCCGCCTGCACCAATCTGCGAAGGACATCGGCACGGGTGTCATCCCACCCATGTCTGGCGACCAGGATGGCGTCGCTGTCCGCGGCATCGAGCAATCGCTCCCAATCGCATCGCGGGGGACGGCCTGGAAGATTCGAGAGCGCGACGTCCTGATCGACTGCGGCACCGACGATCACATCCCCGGCGGCGACCG
>JBJTBB010000384.1:0-6302 GCA_046091125.1 Planctomycetaceae bacterium | reverse complement strand
CTCCCGGATCACGTGCCTCATCGTCGCGGGCCTGGAAGAGTGGTGAGGAGCCATCGATAGAACTCATCGCGATAGCCGGCGATACGGGGAAGGAGTTCCGCGAGCGCGAGCGATGCCTGCAGGGTGCCCGGCCCCCTGCCGGAGAGACCTGCCGCCATCAGCAGAACCCCCGCCAAAACACCGGAAGCCTCCCGGAAAGCCTCCTCGGGATCACCACGTTGCTTGGTGGAGGTGGCTTGTTGCGACTCGCCGGCGGTCCACGAAAGAATCCCATCGAGCGTGGCCTGCTGAACGACCATGCGTCGATAGTGGCCACGGGCGTCGATGCGGGCGGGATCCCACAGTCCAAAGAGGTAGTTCGGTCGGCTGGCAGCCGGGTGCAGGAAATCGAACGCCCTGGGGTCGATCGCCAACTCCTCCAGGAGCGCGAGTTCGAAGTCGGCTTGCGACAACAGCGAGGTCGGAGCCTGGGAGAGGATTTCAATCGCGCCCGTCACGAGCTTCGCATACCGTCCAGATGCGACCCCCACCCCCTGCACGTAGATGGGAATTGGATGGACCTTCTCGTGAGGGTATGGATCGCTGTGACGGTTGTTTTCCAGCACGGCCACGGGCCTCCAGCCGACGTAGTCGTTGAGCCGGGTAACCGCTTCGTCGACGATTCGGTCGACGTCCTCCCAGGGGCTTCCGGACCGGAGCACGGCCTGTGCTGCCGCCATCACGAAAAACGGTCTTTCGATCGCACCGGGCGGTTGATGTTCGAGAAGGTCACGGTGGAATGAGCGATAGCCGATGAGAACCTTTCCGAAAATCAAATCGAGCACCGCCCGACACTGCGACGCATCGCGGAATGCGGGCTCAGTTCGAACCAGTGGAAGCAACCGCTGTCGCAGGACGTCGAAGACGCGCTCGGAGGAGTCGGGCTGTTCCCCGAGCGGCTCGCACTCCGCGTACAGGTCACTCATCCCCCGCCAGGCTGCGGGATCGAATGAACCCGACGAGAAGTTGAGATAGCCCAGCACCGATGCAGCAGCATCGATAGCCCCATCGGATCGTCGTCGATAAGCGGGCGTTCCGCCAGCCGCAGGCTCGTTCACCCGACGGCCCCCCGAATGTCGGCGACGAGGGCATCGATGTCGGCGTCGGTCGTGGCCCATGAGCACATGAGCCGGCAGCCTCCGGCACCGATGAAATCGTAGAAACGCCACCCCCTTTGGCGGACCATGTCAGCGACTCCGGGTGGCAGTCGCACGAAAATCGCGTTCGCCTGACGCCTACCGATGCCTTCGACTCCCGGGATCGACGCGAGCTGTCGTTCGAGCCTTTCCGCCGACCGATTTGCGTGTTCGGCGTGCCGTAGCCATACCCCGTCCTGCAAGACGCCAACCCATGGCGCCGAGAGGAATCGCATCTTCGACGCAAGTTGCCCGGCCGGTTTACAGCGGTAGGCAAATTCCTCCGCCAGCGATCGCCGGAAAAAAACGACGGCCTCACCGAACCCAACCCCATTCTTGGTGCCGCCGAAGCACAGGACGTCCACACCCGCCTCCCACGTGACCTGTCGTGGGGAAAGACCGAGGGCGGCAATCGCGTTGGCAAACCGCGCACCATCCATGTGCAGCCCCAGCCCTCGCGACCGACAGGCCTCGGAGAGGCGTCCGACCTCCTCCGGCGAGTAGACCGTGGAAAGCTCGGTCGCCTGAGTGATGCTCACCACCCGAGGTTTTGGATAGTGGATATCCCTTCTCCGCGTCGCCGCCTCATGGACGGCTTCGGGGGTCAGCTTCGCATCGACGCCGCCTGCGAGGAGCACCTTCGTTCCGTTGGAGAAGAACTCCGGCGCGCCGCATTCATCCGTCTCGACATGGGCCAATTCATGACAAAGGATGGCGTGATACGACTGGCACATGGAAGCGAGTGCCAGCGAATTCGCGGCAGTGCCATTGAAGACGAAAAAGACGTCGGCATCGCACTCGAAGAGTTCCCGAATCAATGCACATGCGCGGGCCGTCCAGGGGTCGTCACCGTAACTCGCAACACACCCCTCACCGGCTCGTTGAACCGCATCCCAGGCCTCGGGGCAGAGTCCGGCGGTGTTGTCACTGGCAAACTGGCAGCCCGGTGTGACCGTGGCTATCGCGGTGGTCGCATGATCGCGAGCAATCAAGGCATCACGCGGAAGACCTGCAGATGTCATGGTCATCGGGTCCTGCGAACGACTTGGATACCCGCTTCAAACGTGGGAACGTAGTGTCGGTACGTCGGGGGAGACTTCTGATCTCGATGAATTGGCAGACTGCCCGGCCAGGAATCCCACTCTCACCAGTCGGTGAGCATACTCCCTGGCTCCTCGAGTGCTCACCGACCTCGCCCTCGTGTGACTGGAAAAACACATGTTCCCCACGAGTCGTCGAAGGGATCCGTGGAGGGTATTGCGACCCTACGTTCGGAAAGACCGTCACAATCAGCATGGGACTCCAGGCCTTTCCGATTTCCTTGGGCTATCCTTGCCACAGGAGAACCAAGCCTATGCGCCGGTCGCGCCAAACCCCGCGTTCCTCAGAATCGCAGATTCTCGCAAAAGCCCCAGTGATGGTCGCTCCGTTCCGGGAGTTCCGCCATTGGCTGCTTGTGTTCCTCGCGATGGGTGCCGTTTTCCTCGTCGAGTCTTCCATCCATGCCGGGGAATGCCTCTGCACGACGGCCTCCGCCGCAGGTCTCGACGGACGGGCAGGATGGCACGCTGAATGGACGGTTCAACTACCCTTCGACAGCGGCCGGACAAGGCTCGTGCGTGTGGTGTCTTCAAAGGACGTCGTCGTCGGGCAGGCCGCGGACGGCAGCGTGCATGCCATCGCCACATCGGGTCCCAAAAAAGGCTGTTGTCTCTGGTCATGGCCTCGCGGCGAATCCTCTGCGGCTATTAATTTTTCGCCGGCGGGATCAGCCAGCGTTCACCCCCCGGCCATAAGCTCCGAGCGGGTCGTCGTGACCCTCGATCGAACGGTCTTCGGGATCGATATCCAGACCGGACTTCAGGTCTACGCCTACACGTTTGGCCCTTCACTTTCGACGACGTCCAGCGAATCGGGCAAATGGCTCTACTCGCCGACGCTCGAAGGGTCGATCATTCGTGCCCCAGCCGATCCCCTTCTGCGAGATCCTTCGGGAGATCCGGATACGGATCAAAAACGCTCTGGCGGGTCGAAACGGTCGGACGGTCGCTCACCGTGGGAGCCGATCACCCTGACGTCTGGCGGTGTCGTACGGCTCCAGCCGCAGCCTCTGGGTGAAGGCGGCATCTGGTGGATCAACGATCAGGGCAGCATCCTGTCACTCGTATCGGTCGGCGGAACGTGGTCTCGCGGCACAATCGAAACTGGAAGCCCTGTTGTCGGTGAGCCGGTCGTGCGAGAGAACGACATCTGGATCGCTTCCGAAGACGGCAAACTCTCACATTTCCAGGCAGACCCTGACAAAAGCTTTCGCATCTTCCGGCGGTGGCGAGTGCCGCTCCCGGCCTACGCCGCGGGCGAAATGCTCCTGAGCGAGGACGTTCTCGTCATCTCTCTGGGTGCCGACGGCCTGGTCGCGTACGACGCATATGAGGGACAAGTTCTCTGGCGGACACCCTCTCGCTGCCGCCTCCTTGCGGCTGGTGACGGACAGGCATGGGTGATCGATCCGGCCGGGGTTCTGAGTTGCCTTTCGCTACGCGATGGTCGCACGATTGATCGCGGCTGTCTCGCAGGGTTCTCCCTCCCGATTCACTCGATGCAGGCCGAAAGGCTCCTCCTGGCAAGCCCCGAAGGCCTGGTTCGATCCCTCGTTCCCAAGCCCCCCCGACCGACAACGGATTCGGATGACGCCACTCCCGACGAAGCAGAACGCGACGATGATTCGGGCGGAGACACCACCGAGCTGAAAGCAGATTCCCCAGATGGGGAGGCTCCGGAAGACCGGGACACCTGAGCCGCTTCATCGCACCCGGCGAATCGGGTCCTGTCGCCACGCCTGTTGCAGCAGTTCGTACAGTTGATCGTCCGATCGGGCGAGCCTCGCCGGATCTTGGAAAAACGCCTCGCTCGCCACCGCGAAATATTCCGCCTCACTCTCGCGAGCGTAATCGTCGAGTAGTGTCATGCGTGACCTCCGCGAACGTTTTTTCATGTCGTCGGTCGTTCCCTGCACCTGTCGTCGTGTCGAAGAAAACCGATCGAGAAAGCTCTCGTAAGACGCACCGAACCTCTCTCGCCAGCATCGGGCATCGATCGTGCCGGGCAGCGGTGGAATGCCATCGACCACACCGTCGAGAAGATCGAATGCGTGAGCCAACTCGTGAACGACCACGCTCCGCGGCCCATCCCTCATCCGCCCACCCTCGACCACCCGTTGCCACGAAAACACGACGCACCCATCCGTGCTCAGCTCACCGAGGCGGTGCTCACGAAACAGGAGTTCACTGCCGCCATCCAAGGGCGTCGACCTGGGCGCCTTGTAATCGCCTGGATAGACGAGGACCGAGCGAATGCGATCGAAAAACTCACCTTCGAGACCGATCGCGGCGATGGCTGCCTGCCCTGCGATTGAGAGAACGACTTCTTCCGTCACCTTCATGCCACCACAGCCTTCGAAGCGTTTGTGCGCAAGCCAATGCGTCACAAACCGACGAACTGCGGCCTGGTCTTCATTTGAAAGCCACGCCCACTGTCGAATGGATGACCGCAGGCTCTCATCCCAGGACGCCTTGAACGGTTTTGGGCGTCGTCGAAAGAGAAGCGACCCCATCACGCCCGTCCCGAACCAACGCGAAAACATGCCGCGTGTCAGGGGGCGAGGTCCGCGTTGCTCTTCAGTTCACCAGGCGGCACGATTTCAAAATCGTAACGAGAAAGATCGATTGCCAGGACGATGCACCCTATCGAGATTGCGATGAAGGAGAGCAGGAGCATCGCGGTGTACAGGTCCATCTTTTTGGGTAGCGATACCTGAATCTCCTCTTCGTCCACTGTCGACATCATCGCTCGCTCCAAGGACCGTTTCGCCGCTCGCCGCGCACGACACCTTTCCCGAAGGCCTCGCTCAGAGGAGCTTCGTCGCCACCCTGTCGCCCTGCTGCACCGCCCCCTTCATGAAGGCCTTGATCGGCCTCGCGAACGCCTTGTCCGGCATGACGTCCACCACCTGCACACGACCGACGTAACGAGCCTCTCGGAATACTTCCAGTTCGAGCTCTCGCCGGACACCGTCGTGACCTCCAACGGTGATTTCGATCAGACCGTCCGCCACACCCGACACCTTACCCTGAATGACCGGAACCTGACCCGGTGGAGGCCCTTCAAGCGGCAAACCTGCAGCCTTCAACGTCTCGCGAGCCCCTGCCAACTGCCGCTCGAGTTGCGCCTTGCGTTCCTCTGCGACCCGCAAAAATGCCTCTTTCTCCTGAAGGCTTCCTGCGAGTTCGGCCGACCGCTCGACGGCAGCCTTCACGCGAGTCTGCTCGGAAGCGACATTCTCACGGAGCTGTTGGATCGATTGGGTGAGGCCATCGATTTCGACCTGAGTATCGGCAATTTGCTTCTGGGCGTTTTTGGCGTCGATTTTCGCCTGATTGTTCTCCTTGACCAACGCCTCGAGTCGTGAGTTCTTCTCGACGAGTGTGGCCTGGATCTGTGCAATCACCCTGTCCCTGGTCGCTTCTGAATCCCGCACCTTCCCAGTGAGCGTATTGATTTCCGCTTCGAGCTGTTCGCGTTGCTGTTTCGCCTCGGCCAACCTGTACTTCCACCCGATCTGTTCCCCGGGACGAACCTGATCGGCCGAACGTTCGATTTCCGCACGATAGTTGGTGTGTGCGGAAAAGATCGCAACCGCGAAACTCATGAACACGACGCTCATGATGAATATCGCGAAAACGAAAATTTTGCCGATGGTGTCCATGACGGTGCCCTCTCCCTCTCCGAGGATAGGTTCGGTTCAGGACGAGCGTCAACGAGATTTGCGTTGCCACAGCCCCTCAACTTCAACAGTCATCCTTCGACCGGCTTCGAAACAACCCCGCTCCCCGGCCGAGTCGGCCCGGCCCGCAAAAGTCCCCCAAGCAGCACGACGGCCACGGCCGCCATGCACCCCGCAGCCGGGCCCTCCCCCCACCGGTGGTCGGGACTCGGGCGGCCATCGGCTTCGGCGGCGGCCTGGATGATCCCGGTCGATCGACGCGGGCCGCGGTCACGCAGGCGGCCGGACCCGTCAATCCAAGCCGAAAACCCCGTATTCGCTGCGATCAGCAATGGAGTCCGGTT
>JBJTBB010000383.1:0-4162 GCA_046091125.1 Planctomycetaceae bacterium | reverse complement strand
GCCGCCCGCGGCATCGATGTTGACGGCGTCTCGCACGTCGTCAATTTTGAGCTGCCGCACGAGCCGGAGACCTATGTGCACCGGATCGGGCGCACGGGGCGTGCCGGACGCCAGGGAGCGGCTGTCAGCTTCTGTGACCCGGAGGAGCGGCTGAGACTGAAGGCCATCGAGCGTCTGCTGCGGAGGGCGATCACATTGCGGAATGCCCCTTCTGCGATCGATGGCGACGAGCCGGCCGGTCCAGCGGTCGACGATCGGCCGACAAGTCGGTCCGGCAGGCGGCATACGGGTGGCCGTAGGAACAGCGACGCAGGCCGTGCGGGCTCCGGACGAGGACGACGCGGGCGCAGCGGACAATCCGACGGTACGAACGCCGCCCCGCGGGAGATGAGTGCGTCGGTTTCAACCGCCCCGATGCCCACCGGCCGGCGCGGCCGCAACCGTCACCGCCGAGCGCTGTAGGCTGGGGACTCCCGATTCGACGACCGTCACCGAACTCCCGGGAGATCGTCATGCTGATCCGCATCCTTTCGATCAGTTGTGCGATGGCAGCAGTGCTTCCGTGGACGACCTCACTGACTCTCGCCGATCCACCCGACCAGACGCAGGAGGCGATCGGCGCGTCCATCCACCCATGGGGACGAGTCGAGCCCGTCGGTTCCACCGGTGGACGGTTCCGATTCGTGGTGGAGCATGCGCCGGACGACGGACGAATCCCGGTGCCGCTGCCGTTCGCGGAGGTGATTTCGGCCAGACTGGGCACAGGGGAGTCCGTAGATCTTCCGATCGAAATCAGCCAGGACGCGCAGCACTCGGTTCTCATCCTGCCGGCCCACCGCCAGCCGATCACGGAGTCGGTCGCCGTCGACGTCGCCGCCGGAACGACGCAGTTCGACGACGGACGGATCGTGCTGACGGCCCGTACGGCACGCGTGGAGGGCGGTCGAGCGAAACTCGAAAGCCAGCCGGGGAACAGCCGGATCGGCTTCTGGACCGATCCCGATGACTCGATCCACTGGAAATGGCGTGCCACCCGCTGGGGACGATACGACGCTCGACTCACCTTTTCGAATGCCGATGCCGCCGGCTCGTCGATCCAGGTTGTGATCGGCGATGAGACAGTCGAAGCCGAATTGCCGTCGACCGGCAGTTGGTATCGCTACCGCACGCTGCGACTAGGTCCGGTCTCGCTCCGACGGGCAGGGGATCTGGACGTCACGGTTCGCTGCACGAAACTGGCGGGTGCAGCCGTGATGAACCTCAAGGCGATCACGCTCGAGCCCGCCTGCGAGGGCAGGGACCCTGTGCAGGACGACGACGGAGTGATCACGCTACACGGTCGGGATGCGACGGTCCACGGGACCGTGCTGCGGTACGAGCCGGCCGAGGTGAAGCAGACCCTCGGCTACTGGACGCGCTCGACGGACTCGGCGTCCTGGACATTCAGCGTCACACGGCCCGGGGAATTCGATGTCGAAGTGCTGCAGGGCTGTGGCACCGGGCAGGGCGGCAGCCGGATGCGCGTCGCGGTGGAGGAACACTCCGGCGGTCACGGGACTTCGCTCCCGTTCGCGGTCGAGGACACCGGTGGCTTCCAGGCCTTCCGGCCGCGGATCATCGGACGGATCGATCTGGCCGCGGGCTCGCATGCGATCCGCGTCATCCCCGAACGTATCGCGAAGGCGGCGGCTTGTGACATTCGCCAACTGCGACTGATTCCGGTCGTCACGCGTTCCGCTCCAAACCCCCGCTGAACGGCCTAGCGCGCCCCGGGAATGGCTCCTTCACGGACGGCGGCGAGCAATTCGAGAATCTCGTCGAGTGAGAGGGTGTCGAGCAGCCCGGCGGGCATCGGAGAGACGCTCGACGGGTAGGTTGCCTCGATGTCGGATCGCTTGATGCGGATCGACCCACCTCGAAGGGAATTCTCTTCGACCACGATCTCTTCACTGCTGACGTGTGCGGATCGTCCGGTGACGACCAGGCCCGAGGTGAGTTGGAAGCTCGTCGACTGGTACTTCGGGTCGATGACCTTCGACGGCTCGACCACAGCCTCAGCGATCGCGCGCAGGTCATACCGGCGACCGACCGCCGACAGGTCGGGCCCGACTGCGGAGCCGGCACCGCCGAGCCTGTGGCACTTGAGACACTGGGCGGCGGCGAGTGCGGTGCGGGCCCGGGAGGGCTCGCGAACGCCGTCGATGGTGCCAAGGTGGGGTAGGAGTTCCTGAAGCGTCCACCGTCTGACGTAGCTGCGCGGTACGGCTGCCTGCTGATCCGAAGCCACCGCGGGTTGTGTGTCGAGCGCGGCGAGTTCGTCGGTCATCACCTGCCGATCGGCGTCGGAAAGGCCATCCCGGAAATCCTCCTGCATGCGGCTGAGGATTTTTGGCAACAAGTGCCCTCCTGAAAATGAGCGAGCATGCATGAACCATTCGAGAACCCGCCTACGTTCGGCAATCGTCCACGGTCCACCCCATCGCATGAGCGCATGGATGCAATGGATCTCATCTTCCTGACCGTTAGCAGCGTCCAATCGCCCGAGGATTTCCTCGACGGCGTCTGGGCTTCTCGCGGCGACGAGCAGTTCAACTCGTTCGCGCTGCACGCTCTGAGACGGATGGTCTCGAAGTGATGCGAGCACGTCCCTGATTCGTGTCGCCTCGTCGGCGAGGTCGGTGCTGCGTGCGTAGGCGATCGCAAGCACGCGGCACAGGAGCAGCGTGACGCGTTCATCTGTCGAGAATTCCCCCTCGAGCGCAGATCGCACCACTTCCCGACGATCACCGTCCGTGGCACCCCGAACCCAGGCCAGGAGGGCCTCGCCGCGCCGCAGCGGATCGCGTTCACTCCGGACACGATCCCGCCATTGATCGAGCGGCTGCCGCTCGATCGCGACCCTGGCAGCGTACCGCAGCCAGCGGTCGGCATCTCCCAGGTTGGGCCAGATGGCTTCGACGGCGCCCGCCCTGGGGCCGGAGTGATAGGCCTCGAGCGACCGGCGACGGAGTCGCGCGGCAGCGGCGGCCGCCTCGTCGCCGGAAGGGCGTACGATGGCATCGTCCGCGGCCGGCCGGATCGACACCGGCTCGATCGGGCTCGTTCGATAGAGCCCTGACTGGGATCCCCGACCACCTGTAATGAAGTACAGCGCGCCATCGGGCCCGAAGGTCATGTCGCAAACGTTCAGCGGCGCGCCTTCCGTGAAGACCGTGTCGGTCGCCGTAAAGCTTGCCCCATCGGGCACGAGCGTCACCGCAAGGATGCGGCCGTGCTGCCAATCCGCCATGAAAAGGCTGCTGCGAAACGGTTCCGGGAACAGGCTCTTCGCGCCGAACGCGAGCCCGGTGGGCGATGCGAGTCCGGTTTCCAGATTGGCTGGCAGACTGTCTGGATAGGATGGCGGCCATTTTGACGTACCCCATCGCCAGCCGTACTCACCTCCCGAGACGACGTGGTTGAGACGCGTTGGCCGGTACCAGGGCTGCCCGACGTCCCACTCCATGTCGGCGTCCCAGGTGAACAGTTCACCTTCGGGGGAGAAGGCAGCGTCAACCTGATTGCGGAAGCCTCCGGCGATGACGGTCCACTCGCTGCCCTCGGCGTCGGTGCGAAGGATGTAGCCGACGCGGTCATCCTCCCCGACATCGTGCGGGTCGGCGAGCAGCCGGTCGTCATGCGGATCCCCGTACGGCGAGGTGGGAGAAGTTCCCTCCGGAAAGGAAACGTCGTTTCCGATCACGAGGTAGAGCTTGTCGTCCGGTCCGAGCACGATCTGGTTCTGCCCGTGGCCGTATCGGCTGCGGTAATCAAACGAACGCAGCCGGACGCGATCGGTGTAGCGATCATCGCCGGCGGTGTCTCGAAATCGCCAAAACTCCATGCTGTCGGTGGCCGCCACATAGATCGAGTCGTGAGCACACAGGACCCCTCGGCAGTGCCGCAACGAATCGTCGAGCCTGTCGAAGTCCCAGGCGTCCCCCCGACGCGACAACCGGGCCACGCCCTGTTTGTCGAGACCGACCACGATTCGCCCTCGCGGGTCGAAGGACATGCTGATCCAGGAGTCCTCTCCATCCTGCGCCGATCGCAGAAGCTCGACGCGGACTCCCGGAGGGACGCGAATAGACGACGGCGGTGTCGCCGAGCGGGGCTCGGCGCC
>JBJTBB010000382.1:0-3321 GCA_046091125.1 Planctomycetaceae bacterium | reverse complement strand
AGCCGGAGCGGTGAGATCAAGCTCTGG
The DNA here is from genome assembly GCA_046091125.1 of Planctomycetaceae bacterium. Taxonomy (GTDB): domain Bacteria; phylum Planctomycetota; class Planctomycetia; order Pirellulales; family UBA1268; genus UBA4655. The sequence goes on along the minus strand of JBJTBB010000382.1, from coordinate 3,294 downwards.
AAGACGGCCGACGGGGCGCTTGTGCGATCGATTCCCCAGCCGCACTCCGACACCGTCGTGAGCCTGACCTTTTCGCGAGCTGGTGAGCGCCTCGCTTCCGGTGGTACCGATCGTTTCGCACGGGTGCACGTGGTGGCCGACGGTAAGACCGAGCGTTCGTTCGAGGGACACACCGGCCACGTCCTGGGTGTAGCCTGGCAGGCGAATGGCCGTCGCCTGGTGACCGGCGGCGCCGACAACGTCCTGAAGGTGTGGGACGTCTCGTCCGGTGAGCAGCAACGAACGATTCAGGGCCCGGGACGTGAGGTGACGAGCGTGTGGTTCATCGGCGAGGGCGACGAAGTCGTCGCGGCCTCGGGTGACGCCACGGTGCGGGTTTTCAATGCGGCTAGCGGTGCCGCCGTCCGACAGTTGACCGGCGCCGGTGATTTCGTCCAGTCGCTCGCTATCGCCGGGCCGACCGTCTCGGCGGGCGGCCAGGATGGACGACTGAGGATCTGGAACGTCGCCAACCCGAATCCACTCCATGCCGTCGAGCCATCACCGGCGCAGTAACGCGGGTCGCTGTACGTTGGCCCGGGCTCATCGGGGGGTATCGTCAGGAACTCGCAGTGGATCGATCGATCCCATCCGAGCGAGCGGCTGAAGCCTAGATCAATTCCGCAAGCGGTTGTCGCTCGACGAGATATTGAGGGCGGCCGGTCATGTCCACAAGCGTGGTGTCGGACGTGGTGATGCCCATCGAATGGTAGAGCGTGGCTGTGATTTCCTGCATATGGACCGGGCGGTCTGTGGCATGTTCGCCGAGTCGGTTGGTGGCGCCGATCACCTGACCGGTTCGCAGGCCACCGCCCGCCAGGAGTGCCGCGCTCACCTGCGGCCAATGATCGCGTCCAGCCTGAGGGTTGATCTTAGGCGTGCGGCCAAACTCTCCCCAAACGACGACGGTCACGTCATCGAGCATGCCGCGGCTCTCGAGGTCGTCGAGAAGTGCCGACAGGCATTGATCGAGTTTCGCACCGTGATCCCGGACGAGATCGAAGTTTTGTCCGTGGCTGTCCCAGCGGCCATAGCTCAGGCTCACAACCCTCACTCCCGCCTCGATGAGCCTGCGGGCCATCAGCAGGTGGTCATTGCAGGTGGGGGCACCGTCGTACTGGTACTGGTAGGGCTTGCCATCCCCATAGGCTTCACGAATCTTTGGATCCTCCTTGGAGAGGTCCATCGCCTCGAGCAGCTTGCTGCCGGTCAGCACGTCGAAAGCCCTCTGGCCGAAGCTATCCATTCCGTCGAGCATGCCGGAGGCATCGACATCACGACGCAGACGGTCGAGTCCCGCGAGAAGTTGCCGCCGATCGGACAGGCGATTCAACGACATCGACTTGAGGGTCATGTTTTCCAGGCCCTGCCCGTCAGGCTTAAACGCGGCAAAGGCCGGCCCAAGGAATCCGGCTGTGCCAGAGTCGCTCCACGGCACGTGCTGCGTGCGGGCCGCGAGGCCCACGAAGGGGGGGACGGATGGATCGACCGGGCCGGCGAGTTTCGCGACCGCGGCACCCAAGGAGGGACGGCCGCCAAACGCGCGAAGGCAGCTCTCAGACCACCCTGTCATGCACTGGAAACCGGCATGGGCACCCTCGCAGCCAACCACCGAACGGATGATGGCACAGCGGTCCATGCGTTTCGCGAGCCGTCCAAAGACCTCGCAGATTTCGATGCCGGGCACGTTCGTACTGATCGGACGGAACTCACCACGGATCTCACTCGGAGCATCCATCTTGAGGTCCCACATGTCCTGGTGCGGTGGGCCACCGGCCAAAAAAATATTGATCAACGACTTGTGTCGTCGGGAGCCCAACGAGGCGGGTGCCTGGTCCTCGGCCCGCAGGATCGATGCCAGAGGCAGTCCACCCATCCCGAAGGAGAGGCCTCCAATGGCAAGAAAATCACGGCGGGTGGGGCCGCTGCAGAGGTTCTGAGTCCTGCCGAAGATCGAGAGCATGGAGCATCTCCCGGGGGGGGTCGCGGGCCATGGGGGAGCGACGATATCCGTATCCAAACCCTTAAAGTATATCGGCTGACCGGACCGTGTGCCGATGCTACATTTTAAGGGGTTTAAGCTGCAGAATCGGGCTGAACCCTACGAACGATCCGTCGCCCGGAGATCTGAGGCATGTTCACGGTCTTCTCAGGCCGTCCCGCCGGCCCCCACGCCAGATTCTGCGACGGAATCACGCGACGGGATCTCCTGCGGATCGGCACCCTCACCGTTGGCGGCCTCTCCCTTCCTGATGTGCTAAGGGCCGAACGGGCCGCGGGGATCCACGGCAGTCACAAGAGTGTGATCATGATCTACATGTGTGGTGCGCCCGCGCATCAGGACATGTACGACCTCAAGATGGACGCTCCGAGCGAGATCCGCGGGGAGTTCAGGCCGATCGCCACGAGCGTCCCGGGACTGCAGATCTGCGAGCACATGCCCCGCATGGCGAGGATCATGGACAAGTGTGTTGTGCTTCGTAGCGTCCATGGCTCACCGGACGGCAACCATGATTCCTTCATCTGCTACACGGGTCGATCTGCGCGCAACCAGCCCCCGGGAGGCTGGCCGAGTATCGGATCAGTGGTGTCGAAATCTCTCGGCTCAGTTCATCCATCCGTTCCGCCGTTCGTGGGCCTGTCACCTGATGCTGGGCATCCACCCTACGGTTCGCCAGGTCTCCCCGGGTTTCTCGGCGTGTCGCACGCGGCATTCCGACCAAGCGGGCCGGCGAGCACCGATATCGTCCTCGCCGATGGCTCGGCACCGCGACTGGCCGATCGCCGCAGTCTGTTGGGCAGCCTCGATACGCTTCGCCGCGATCTCGATACGGGTCGCATGCTGGACGGTCTTGATGACCTCAATGCAACCGCCTTCGACATCCTCACGAGCAGCCGTCTTGCCAGGGCCCTCGACATTTCCGAGGAACCCGAGCATGTTCGGGATCGATACGGCAAGGGGGATCCGAATCGCTTCGGCGACGGCGCACCGAGGAATCTCGAGCACTTCCTGATGGCTCGCAGGCTCGTGGAGGCCGGTGCCCGGGTTGTCACGCTCAATTTCGGCCGCTGGGATTTCCACAGCGACACCTTCAACGGCATGAAGCAGACCCACCTGCCGCAGTTTGACCAAGGGCTCTCGGCGCTGATCGAGGATCTGCACGAACGCGGTCTGGATAAGGATGTGGCCGTTGTGGCTTGGGGTGAATTCGGTCGCACGCCCCAGATCAACAAGGATGCGGGCCGTGACCATTG
>JBJTBB010000381.1:0-3402 GCA_046091125.1 Planctomycetaceae bacterium | reverse complement strand
ATCCAGTCGAGTTGGGTCACGCAGGGGCGGGAGATCGGTCAACTCGCCCTTCTGTTCGGTGCGACTGACATGGGCAGTCTCATGCTCGAAGAGAACGTGGTGAGCGCGGCGGGGACCGTCCATCATCTCACCCTGGAGCAGATTCGTTCGGCCATTTCGGACCTTGGTTGGATCCCGCGGCGGCGGAACGTGTTCTATGAATTGGTCGATGAGTCGGACACGGTGACGCCTTCAAGAAGCCCGGTGCCCCGCGACGATGTCATGAGTGGCCGTCTTCCCATATTGTCTTCGTTCACGTGACCGCGTCACAGGACCGCTCGTTCGTCGTGCGGGCGAAATGGCTCCTCCCTGGAGGGGCGTTCGTTCTTGACGGTGGTTGGGTCGATGTCCGCCGCGGACGTATCGTGGCGGTGGGCAAGGGAAGGCCCTCGAAGCCGGCGCTCGATTTCGGTGATTCGATTGTTGTGCCGGGGCTCGTGAATCCGCACACGCACCTCGAGTTCTCACTTCTCGAGAGACCCTTTGAACAGGGTCCGGGCGGCCTTGTCGACTGGATTCGTGGGCTCGTTTCGTGGCGACGTGACTCGCATGACAGCCGTCGCACTGATCCGGGAGCAGCGATGCGGGCGGGGCTTCTCGAATCGATCGCCTCCGGCGTCACGGCCATCGGCGAAATCGCCACAGACCCGCTGGATACTCCGCTCCCCTCATGGTCGCCGAGGCTTCGGATCTATCACGAGGGAATCGGCCTGAGGCCCACGCGGATCGCAGGCGAACGGATCGGTTGCCTCGAGCGGAGGCTCACCCAACGGATTGACGCCAACATGCGTGCAGGCGAGTCCGCTGGTGTGTCGCCCCATGCGCCCTACAGCGTGAGAGCTGAAGTCGCTCGCACGATCGTGGCCCTCGCCCGGCGGCGTGGGCTGCCGGCCATGGTGCATCTGGCCGAGAGCGCGGAGGAGGGCGAGTTTCTCGCGCACCGACGGGGTCCCTGGCGATCGCTTCTCGAAGATCTCGACGCGTGGCCCGACGTGGATCCCCCGCTCCTGCCGGCCGTGGAGTGGATCACCCTCCTGTCCGGATTGAGGCGGGCGGCCGTCGTTCACGGTACCTTCCTCGATGAAGAGTCGAGATGCCGCCTTGCACGCCATGCCGACCGCATCGCTCTCGTCGTCTGTCCGCGAACGGCCTGTCGGATCTCGGGGAGATTGCAGGGAGGCGTTCGGGAGCCGCCTGTTTCGTTTCGACGTCTTTCGGAGCTCCGGAGAGCCGGGGTCCGAGTCGCGATTGGCACCGATGGAAAGGGATCGAGTCCGGATCTCTCGGTACGGGCGGAGGCCGCGGCGGCCGTCGAATATGGGTTCGCCTCACCGAGGGAGGCCTTCGATATGATCACCCGTTCCGCAGCCTGGGCGATCGGATTGGACCACATCGCCGGAGAAATCCGCGTCGGTCGACCGGCTGATCTGGCGATCTTCGCACCCGCTGTCGGTCGAGATCCATTCGCCGGATTGTTCGACCCGTCCTCGTTCCCCCTCGCCACGTACCGGTCAGGGCGGCCGATCTGGCGACGGGAGACGATTGACGGGGAGGGGTGACTACAGGCGACAGTTGCCGATCGTCGTTTCGATGATGGCCGACGCGCCGATCGCCTCGAGCCGCTCCATGATCGTGTGGGCGTCGCCCCTGCGCACCATCGCGCGTACGGCACACCAGGACGGATCCTCGAGGGCGCTCACCGTCGGCGAGTTGAAACCCGGCGTGATCGATTCCGCCTCCGACAGCCGCGCCCGCGGGATATTGTATTCCAACAGCGTCCACGTTCGCGCGATCACGATCCCCTCGAGCCTTCGGACGATTCGGTCGGCGAGGTCGGGGTGTCTCGCCGCAGCGTTCTGGATGAGCACGGTCTCGTAGCGGCCTATTTCGTCGAAGATCCGCAGCCTGTTCGCGGCGAGTGTGCTGCCCGTTTCGACGAGATCCACGATCGCGTCGGCGACGCCGAGCGAGATCATCACCTCCACGCTTCCTGAGAGTTCGACCATGTGGGCGGACACGCCCCTGTCCGCAAGCCATCGCTTCGTGATGACAGGGAAACTGGTGGCGATCCGTGCCCCTTGGAGATCGGTCGGCTGAGTCACGGGCGACTGATCCGGTACGCAGACGGCCAGCCGACAGGAGCCGATACCCAGATCGAGGCGGTGAACGACGCCGTCTCCCCGCTCCGCCACAAGGTCGGCTCCGGTCACGCCCAGGTCGATCGCTCCCTCTGAGACGAGCACCGGGATGTCGTCCGTCCTGAGGAAGATGATCTCCGCCGGAATGTCCCGACAGCGTGCAAAGAGCGTGCGTTCCGTCCGACGGAAGGAGAGTCCGGCGGCGTGCAACAGTTCGGCCGAGGTTTCGGCCAGCCGGCCCTTGCTCGGTAGTCCGATTCGCAACAAGGGTTCACCGCTCATCGCGAATGCTTCTCCTGAAGGCTATCCGCGGTGACATCAAGACGGCCCGCGTCATCGGTGCGAACGGATCGGGATGCCTTTTCCTCGAGACCTGACACGCCGAAGCGGCCGGCCAGTTCCTCCTCGACCCTGGTGAGCGGAAGCCCCCGAATGGCGAGCAGCACCAGCATGTGGTAGACGAGGTCGGCCGCCTCTGAAACGACCCGGTCATCCGATTCGGCCTGTGCCGCAGCCACGAGTTCCCCGGACTCCTCGATGACCTTCGCCCCCACGGCCGGCACGCCTCCGGCAAGCAGCCTGCTCGTGTAGGATCGCTCAGAAGATGCCTCGCGCCGTGCCGCGATCACCGCCTCGAGCCGTTCGAGAACCAAACCGGTTCGACTCATGTCCCTCGCCTCACCCGAACCCGATCACCCGCGACGGGAAGCACCCCTTGCCTCCCCCGAGACTCTACCATCCATTGCAATCGCACCGAACGCATCACCCCCGGTCTCTCCGAGGCCCGTGCTCGGCCCGGATTGCTGGATCCTGACCGGGCCCACGGCTTCCGGCAAGACCGCTCTTGGCGTGGCGATGGCGGAGCGACTTGGGGCGGAAATCGTGAGCGTGGACTCGATGGCCGTCTACCGCGGCCTGGACATCGGTACGGCCAAGCCCGGTATCTCCGAACGGTCCAGGGTGCCTCATCATGTGGTCGACGTTGTGGATCCCCATGAGCCGTTCAGTGTGGCCGAGTGGCTCTCGAGGGCCCACCTGGCCGTCGAGCGAATCCGGGCGAAAGGGCGGGGGATCGTATTCGTGGGAGGCACCCCACTCTACCTTCGGGCACTACGGGAGGGGCTCGCGACGCTGCCATCGAGGAACGATGCAGTCCGTCTCTCACTCGAGGCCGATGTGAGGCTTCACGGATCCGCGTCGCTGCACCGGCGACTCGCGGCGACCG